>NZ_JBEHGF010000002.1:0-164003 GCF_040225725.1 Corynebacterium sp. KPL4015
TCGGTGGAGACCTCGAGCAAAGGCTCGTCCACCTCGACGGTGTCGCCGACGGACTTAAGCCACTGGGTAATGGTGCCCTCGGTGACGGATTCGCCGAGTTCTGGCATCTCCACATCGGTGGCCTCGCCAGAAGCCTTGGAGCTAGAGCCAGACTTCTTCTCGTCCTTGTCTTCCTTCTTATCCTCGGACGTGGATTCTTCCTTGTCCTCAGACTTGTCGTCGTCGGAGTCGTCAGAATCATCGGAGGAGGAAGAGGAGTCAGCCTCGTCTTCATCACCGATGACGGCGATCACCTCGCCGACCTCGATGGTGTCGTCTTCTTCGGCCTTGATTTCTAGAATGGTGCCGGCAACGGGGGAAGGGATTTCGGTGTCGACCTTGTCGGTGGAGACCTCGAGCAAAGGCTCGTCCACCTCGACGGTGTCGCCGACGGACTTAAGCCACTGGGTAATGGTGCCTTCGGTTACGGACTCGCCCAGCTCGGGCATCTCAACGGAGTTCGCCATGAGTTTTAAGACTCCTCGAAAAGTTGGAAGTATTCTATCGCTACCGCACAATCTTACAGCGTGATGCCCGTCATCGTGCAGTAGTGGGGTTAGTAATACCCTCCATGCGGGTAAACTAGTGGGTTATGTTCAACCTCTTCCGCCGCAATAAGTCCCGATCGCCACTGCGACCGCCCCGCGGTCCGGGAGAAACTATTCGCCCAGAAGATGAACAAGAGCTCAAATTGTGGGCGGCTGATAAGGCGTTTGTCGAGGCATTTATCGAGCCTGAGACCGTGGTCAATGAAATGTCTGTGGTCGTCGTGGATGAAAAAGGTGAGTTTATCCGTCGGCGCATCGGCGGGCCGAAGGGGATTGACGCGGTAGGAAAACTATTGCAGTGCGACGTTTTTGATGTCGAAGAAACCGGGTACCCCCAACGCATGCGCGAGCGTATGGAACGCCAACGTATCTTGCGCAAGAGGGAAGAACAGCGCCTTCGCCGCGCCCGTTTTGAGCGCGGCGAGAACCCTGATTCGGGGCAAGACTTAAGTTAATAGGCCTAGACGATGGTGGCGCCGGCTTTTCCTAGCTTTGCTAAGGCGGCATCACCGCGGTCTGGATCAACAGGGGAGCAGTACTCGTTCAGGACACGGACGGAAAAGCCTTCCTTTAGGGCATCCGCCGCGGTTGCCTGCACGCAATGATCCGTGGCAATGCCGACGATGTCTACCGCATCGATAGCGTGCTCGCGCAGCCAATCCGCCAGCAATACGCCGTCCGCTTCACCCTCAAAGCCGGAGTACGCGGCGGTGTATTCACCCTTGCGGAAATATGCTTGCGCAGGCCCGATCGCCTCGTGCATTTGGGCCCCATAGGAATCAGCAACGCAGTGCACCGGCCAAGAATCGACAAAATCCGGGTTCTCCGCAAAGTGGGAACCCGGATCTATGTGCCAGTCCTGTGTGGCAACGACGGTGTCATACTCGGTCTGCAAAGAAGAGATCTTCTCTGCAACCTCGTTGCCGCGATCGGTGCCGAGCGCGCCGCCTGGGCAAAAATCGTGTTGGACATCAACGATGATTAAAGCAGTATTCATAACTCCGCTATTTTATGCCCAGTCGGCGGCGCGGGGTATTACTTTGATTCAGCAATCTCACGCAAAGCAGCGATGACGGTGCGAGTAGGAACGCCCGTACCCATCTTTGGCGTATATCCATAGGCGCCGGTGGTATTGAAGGAAGGCCCCGCGACATCGATATGTGCCCATTCGATGCCCTCGCCCACGAAGTGCTTCAGGTAAGTACCGGCGTATTCCATGCCGCCTTCGCGCTTGGCGTTGATATTGCGGATATCGGCGCTGGCGGATTTCACGGATTCATCGTGCTCTTCCAAGAGCGGCATGGCCCACGCATTTTCGCCTACCTCGCGGCCGATGCCAGCCATGCGGTCGCGGAAGTCCTCCGAGCCCATGACGCCGGCGGTGCGCCCGCCCAAGGCGACCATCTGGGCGCCGGTTAGCGTGGCGGTTTCGATGAGGAAATCGGGGTTATCCTCGCTGGCGCGCGCGATGGCATCGGCAAGCACCAACCGGCCCTCTGCATCTGTGTTGAGAACCTCAGAGGTAATGCCGCCGTAGTGGGTGATGACATCGCCCGGGCGGGTGGCATTATCGCCAGGCATGTTTTCCGCCAGCGGCAGGGTAGCGGTGATCTTCACGGCCAAGTTGAGCTTTGCCGCGGCGATGATGGAGGCGGCCATGGCTGCGGAACCGCCCATATCGGAAATCATGTCCCACATGCCAGAGCCTGGCTTCAAGGAAATGCCGCCGGTATCGAAGGTGATGCCCTTGCCCACGAGCGCCACGTGTTTCTTTGCCTTCTTGGGGCTCCAGCTCAGGCGCACCAAACGCGGCGGGCGAGCAGAACCGCGGCCAACGGCGGTAATTCCGCCAAATCCCTGCTTCTGCAGCGCCTTTTCATCCAGGATTTCTACCTCGAGGCCAACTTCTTTAGCCTGGGCGGAAAGGAAGTCTGCATAAGACTCTGGGTACAGCAGGTTCGACGGGGTGTTGACCAGATCGCGGGCAATCACCACGGACTCCGCGGTGATCTTCGCTGCCTCGAACTCCTTGCGCGCGGACTTTTCTGCCACCACGGTAAAGGCGGCTGGCTGCTCGGAATCCTTGCCGGACTTAGAGCGTAGACCCTTGAACTTGTAACCTCCCAAGGTAAGGCCTTCTACTGTGGGTGCGATGCCAAAATCGCCCAAGGAGGTGGCCATCTCTTCCACCTTGGAAATCGAGCGTGCGGCGCTGCCGGCGGCGCGGCGCAAGGTTTCTGCATCGAGGTCTTCGGCATCGCCAAGGCCGACGGCGATGATGGAATCGACCTCTGCCTTCTTAGGCGCAGGGATGCGGGTGACCTCGTTGGCCTTGCCGGTTGCCCCCACGGCGATAAGGGACTCGTATGCTTCGCGCAGCGCGGCCGGCTTGAGTAGCGAGGTGCCCGGAAGCTCAATGCCCTCCTCGCCCTTAAATGCGGCGATGAGTAGGGCCTGCGCGTTCTTCGGGGCCTTCTTTTCTAGCTTAAGTTCCGGAAATTCCCCACGTGCGGGTCCAGTGTGCTGAGACATAAAGTCCTCCTTTTTAATTGGTGCTAATGAAGCTTCTGCCCATGATACCGCGCTAGAGTGAACATATTCCTACCCGGCTATAGATAAAAGGAGTAGATTGTGGGCATGCTTGATTACACGATCACCCGTACGAATCAACCAACGGCGGCAGCAGATTTAGATAAAATCCTGGCCAATCCCGGCTTTGGCCAGCACTTTACGGACCACATGGTCACCATCGATTGGACCGCGGAAAAGGGCTGGCACGACGCGCAAGTCCGCCCCTACGGCCCACTCACGATGGACCCGGCGAGCAACGTCTTCCACTACGGCCAGGCCGTATTCGAGGGCATCAAGGCCTACCGCCAGCCCGATGACTCCATCGTTACCTTCCGCCCCGACCAAAACGCGCAACGCTTTATTAATTCGGCCCAGCGCTTGGCGATGCCCGAGCTACCGCAAGAAGAGTTCATCGAGGCGCTGCGCCAGCTGGTGGACATCGATAAGAGCTGGGTCCCAGAGGCAGGCGGGGAAGCATCGCTCTACCTGCGCCCCTTTATGATTTCGACCGAGGTATCGCTGGGCGTGCACCCGGCCAATGCTTATCGCTTCATCCTCTTGGCCTCGCCCGCCGGTGCGTATTTTAGCGGCGGCATCAAGCCGGTTTCGGTGTGGTTATCTACCGACTTTGTCCGCTCCGCGCCGGGCGGAACTGGTGCCGCGAAATTCGCCGGCAATTACGCTGGCTCCTTATTGGCGCAGGCCCAGGCCGAAGAAAAGGGCTGTGACCAGGTGGTGTGGCTGGATGCCATCGAACGCCGTTATATCGAGGAAATGGGTGGGATGAACCTCATGTTCGTCTACGGCACCGGCGACGACGCCGAGATCGTCACCCCGGCGCTGTCCGGCTCCCTTTTGCCCGGCATTACCCGCCAGTCCCTGCTGCAGGTCGCCGAAGACATGGGGTACAAGGTAACCGAGCGGCGCATCACTGCCGAAGAATGGCAGCGCGATGTGGAATCGGGTGAGATGACCGAGGCCTTTGCCTGCGGTACCGCCGCCGTCATCACGCCGGTGGGACGCGTGCTTGGTGAGGACACCGATTTCAGCGTCAACAATAACGAGGCAGGCGAGGTCTCCATGGCCTTGCGCGAGCGCCTGACCAGTATCCAGCGCGGCGCCGTGGAGGATGCCCACGGCTGGTTGCACACTCTGGTCTAGCGCGCCGCGGTGTAACGCGGCGCGAGGCGGACCTGCGGCGCGCAGTTAGGCCTCTGCCTGCGTCGCGTCCGCGGTGATTTCTACGCCCAGTAATAAAAGGGGTAGGGCAGCCAAGGCGCCGAGCGCCGGTACCGGTTCCATCGGCAGCTCGAGCAGGGGCTCCAGCCGCAGCTTTTTTAAGGCCAACCGGTGAGCCGGCTGCGGCGCGATATTGGTGGCAAGGATCCAGTCGTGGATCCGCGTGTCTGCAGCGGCGCATACGGCGGCGGTGGAGGTCAAGGGGGCATCGACAAGCAAGGGTGTGCGCCGCCGCGCCGCCTGGGAGATAAAGCCGACCAGCGCGGCCAATACGGGGGAGCCGCAGGCCTTGATGAGCTCCCGCCCAGTCAGGTCGCGCATCCGAAACATGGCATCGCGAATGGCCGCAACCTCGGCCTTCCAAGCCTCGACGCTTGGCTGCTTGCCGACGACCACCACCGGCTCCTCCTGCGCCATGACCCCCATGACGGCCGCGGCAGCCTGCGTGCTGTCGATGCCGCCAGGAATCAATAGATCCGCACCGCCATCAATCTCTGCATCCGCTGCCTGCACGCCTAGGTCATAGGCGGTGGAGCAATCCGTCACCGTGACGGATTTAATGCTGGCCCCGACCCGCCGAGCGGCGGTCTCCGTGGCCTGTGGGATCCCGTCACCGTCCTCGGCGAAGATGATGGCCCGCACCCGATGTGGCTCGGAAGCGGGGGAGCGATCCTGGCAGGCGGCTAGCCACTGTGCGGCACCGCTTAGCCGACCGTAGGGGTAAAGCTGCGGGGAATCAGCCATGAGCGTGCTTCCTTAAACGTCGGCACCGCGCTCTACGCGCGGGCGAGGAATGCGCCACTTGCGGGGCTGGCTGGCGCGGGAAAATGCGTAGAATCCCAGGCCAAAGCCGGTGGCGGTGGTACCGGGGAACTTCTTGCGCACAGCATTATTAGCACGGCGGCCCAGCCAGATGCCGTCGATGGCGAAGATGAGGATGACCACCATGGCAATCGCATTGATGAGGTCGGCGATGCTGGGGGCGGCATAGGTCACGAAGACCACGACGATAAGGGCAAGCGCCATCGGCATGACCCATTCCGAAAGCGTGCGGCGGGCGTCGATCCAATCGCGCACGTAGGCGCGCTCTTCGCCCTGATCGCGGGCAGGGAGGAAGCGTGGATCGCCTTCAGCCATGCGCTCTTGGCTTTCGCGGTTGCGTTGGTTGCGTTCCTTGCGCTCCTGCTTTTTATATTCTTTCCACTCGTCCTTGCTCATGGACTTTTTGAGTTCCTTGCGGCGCTTGTAGCGCTGCGCATCGGATACCCCATGTGGATCGCGCTTCACGCCGCGCGCGATTTCTTGTTCCTGGCGCTTTGGCGTGGGACGACCCTTCGGAGGGGTATACCCCTTGCGGTGGGTTTCTTCCTGAACTTCTTCCTGCACGGGAGCAGGTTCAGGGGAGGTCTTGTCATCTTTTTGCCACGGAAGTTTCACGCTGATCAGACTACAAGGTTTCGCTCCCGAGAGGGGAATAGGCCCGCCCACGGCGTTGTTATTACTATGGGCTACCTTTTCCCTCCTCGTAGATGCGGGTAGGGTAGTGGCTACGCAACCAAGACACATTTGAGGAGAAGTGATGACCGCTCCAGTTTCCGAAACCGGCGTCATTCTGACCGAGGCCGCAGCCGCAAAGGCAAAGGGCCTGCTTGATCAGGAAGGCCGCGACGATCTCTCCCTGCGCATCGCAGTGCAGCCCGGCGGCTGCGCTGGCCTGCGCTACCAGCTCTACTTCGACGACCGCAGCCTCGATGGTGACAAGGTCGACGAGGTAGGTGGCATCAAGCTCGTCGTGGACAAGATGTCCGTGCCGTACCTTACCGGTGCCAAGATCGACTTCGCTGACACCATCGAGTCCCAGGGATTTACCATTGATAACCCGAACGCTACCGGCTCCTGCGCGTGTGGCGACTCCTTCAACTAAACCGAAGGATAAAGAAAGAGGGTGAGTGCTTCGCGGCACTCACCCTATTTTTATGTCTTTATGGCTCGGTGTAGAGCTTTACCCAATGCGGCCTAAAGCTTGACTGGGTAGTCGCGCTGCTCGATCTGCGGGTCGATGCGCTTTTCCACAAAGATGCCGTGCCAGATCATAAAGGACAGCACGGTCCACAGGCGGCGGGAGTGATCGGAGACGCCATCGCGGTGCTCCTTGAGCATCTCCAGAACTTCCTTCTTATTGAAGATGTCCTCCGTCTGGGAATCGTTGATGGTGTCCTGTGCCCAGCCGTAGAGCTCGTCGCCGGCCAGCCAGTGGCGCATGGGTACGGGAAAGCCCAGCTTCTTGCGGTTGAGGACGTGCGCGGGAACGATCTGTTCCATGGCCTTGCGCAGCGCGTACTTGGTGGTGCCGTGGGAAATCTTCAGATCGTGCGGAATGGATTCTGCGACCTTGAATACTTCTTTATCCAGGAATGGCACGCGCAGCTCCAAGGAGTTGGCCATATTGATCTTATCGGCCTTGACCAGGATGTCACCGCGCATCCAGGTAAATAGGTCAAGGTGCTGCATGCGGGCTACCGGGTCAAAGTCTTCCGACTGCGCATAGATGGGCGCAGTGACCTCGCGGTGATCCCACTCGCGCTTGGCCCATGGGATAACGCGCTGCATCTGCTCAAAGTTAAAGGACCGCGCATTGCCGTAGTAGCGCTCCTCCATGGTCATGGAACCGCGGTTGAGCAGGGACTTGCCCTTCATACCTTCTGGCAGCACGCGGGAAAGCTTGCCCAGTCCCTGGCGCAGGGGAGAGGGGATCTTCTCAAATGGGGCGAGCGACAGCGGCTCCTTATAGATGGTGTAGCCACCGAAGAGCTCATCGGCGCCCTCACCGGACAAGACCACCTTGACGTGCTTGCGGGCCTCTTGGGCCACGAAGTACAGCGGCACGAGGGAAGGATCGGCCACCGGGTTATCCAGGTACCACATGATCTTAGGAATCGACTCGGCGTATTCTTCCGGCGAGACGATCTTGACGATGTGCTCCACGCCGATGGCGGCCGCCGATTCCGCGGCCACGTCCACCTCGGAATAGCCTTCGCGCTCGAAGCCTGTAGTAAAGGTCAGCAGATCCGGGTTGTGGCGTTTGGCCAAGGCAGCGATGGCGGTGGAGTCGATGCCGCCAGAGAGGAAAGAGCCAACGGTGACATCGGCACGCATGTGCTTGGCGACGGAATCCTCCAACGCTTCTGCAATGCGGTCAAAGAGCTGCTGTTCTTTTCCTTCTGGTACCTGCTGGACCGGGAAACGCGGCTTAAAGTAGCGCTCGGAGACGACCTCCTCGCCCGGCTTCAGGGTCACAGTGCAGCCGGATTCCACCCGGCGGATATTGGCGTGCAGGGATTCCGGTTCCGGGACGTATTGCAGGTCGACATAGTGCTCAATAGCACGACGGTCAAGGTTGAGTTCTAGACCAATGTCCTCGGCCATCTCCAGGATGCACTTCATCTCGGAGGCAAAGACGGTGCCGGCGTCCGTGGTGGCATAGTAAAGCGGCTTGATGCCGAACTGGTCGCGCGCGGCAAACATGGTCTTGGTCTTGGTATCCCAAATAACGATGCCAAACATGCCGCGCAGGTGCTCGACGACGTCCTTGCCCCAGTGGTGATAGCCCACCGCAATGGGTTCGCCATCACCTTCCGTATAGAAGGTATAGCCCAAGGCCTTGAGTTCTTCGCGGAGCTCAACGTAGTTGTAGATCTCGCCGTTAAAGGTAAGGGCATACCGCTCTGGTTCATCTTCGGGACCCCAGCGCAGGGGCTGGTGGGAATGTTCCAAGTCGATAATGGACAGGCGGTTAAAGCCGAAGGCGGCGTCGCCATCATGCCAAGTACCGGCTGCATCCGGTCCGCGGTGGTGCATGCAAGGAAGCGACCGCTCGAGCGCGTCGACATATTTGTCCACGTTTCCGGTGGCCGCGAGCATGCCAAGAAGTCCGCACATGTAAAGATAGCTCCTTTTAATTAAGCGACTAGTGCTCGGTGTCCTACTCTACGGTGCATGGGGTGGAAACCAGAAAGCGCCACGGCTTGGAAGAAGCTGCGGAAAAGCTTAAATTCAGCTTCCCCGTAAGGGTGCGAACTTTCGGATGATGGCCGGAATTGTTCCCTGTGAGTTAAGGCACATGGCAAAGGTGCAGACCGGGGGTACGGTTGGAACATTGTGCAGGTGGGGCGGTAACCTACTGGAACGTGGATATAAATTGAGCGCCCTGGGTCTCCTTTTAAGCTTCAAAAAGGCTGGGAACCAAGCATTTATCCATTATTCTGATTGGGTAAGGGTGCTCTGTGAGTATTCGAGAAGTTTGTGTGGACAGAAAGGCAGAACACACGTGGGACAGCGTAATAAGCGCACCTTCGCCCGTAAGGCGGGCGTAGCTGGCGCACTTGCCCTAGGCGGTCTCGCCCTGGCTGGTTGTGACGTTCAGGCGCCAACTGCTGTAGAGAACCTCCTGGGATTCGGTTGGCCAAAGGGTGTGACCCCTGAGGCTGAGGCAATGTACAACTTCTGGATCTGGGTCTGGGTTGCAGCTTGGATTGTCGGCTTCGTCATGTGGGGCCTCTTCCTTACTGCAATCTTCCGCTGGAGCGCGAAGAAGGCCAAACGCGATGGCAAGGGTGAATTCCCGCGCCAGACGCAGTACAACGTGCCATTGGAAATGGTATTGACCATCGTTCCAATCCTGATCATCATGGCCTTGTTCTTCTTCACGGTGCAGACCCAGCAAAAGGTCACCGCATTGGATAAGGATCCAAAGGTGGTTGTCGACGTCACTGCATTCCAGTGGAATTGGAAGTTCGGCTACGCCGAGAACCGCGTCAATGGTGAGAACTATAACGGTGCGGACGAAGCGCGCCAGGCCGAAGCGGAAAAGACCGCCCATGACCCTGAAGGCGTGGATAACCCCAACCCAATTCACGGTAAGTCCAAGGGCGACCTTTCCTACCTCAACTACAACAAGATTGAGACCGTAGGTTCCACCGAGGAGGTTCCGGTTCTGGTTCTTCCTTCCGATACCGCAATCGAATTCCGTTTGGCTTCCGCTGACGTTTCTCACGCATTCTGGGTTCCGGAGTTCTTGTTCAAGCGCGACGTCTATGCACACCCTGAATCTAACGCTCAGGAGCGCAGCTTCCAGGTCGAGTCGATTGATAAGCAAGGCGCCTTTGTTGGCCGTTGTGCCGAGATGTGCGGTACCTACCACTCCATGATGAACTTTGAGATTCGCGTTGTCTCCCCAGAGGACTTCAATGCCTACATGGACTTCCGCGAGAAGAACCCGAATGCCACCAACGCTGAGGCGTTGAAGGAAATTGGCCAGGATCCGTACGCAGTTACCACCCACCCGTTCTCCGGCGAGCGTGACACGGCCGATGGTGACAACTACGTCAAGACCGCGGCATAAGAGATAAGGACATTACACAATGCGTGCAACATCGAAAGTCTTTTACTCAATCGCGACTTACCTTTTCGTCTCGCTGATTGTTTATATCTTTGGCGTCACCCTCGTGAAGGATGATGGTTACCTCTACGGTGCCGAGTGGGTTGGCATCGTAGGCATGTTCCTCTCCGTCATGCTCTGCCTTATGCTGGGTGGCTACCTTCACTTCACCGATAACCGCAGCGACGTTCTGCCGGAAGACTGGGAAGAAGCAGAGACCGAAGACTCCGCTGGTATCTTGGGTTTCTTCTCCCCGAGCTCCATCTGGCCACTGGCTATGGCAGGTTCCATCGGATTCTTGGGCCTTGGCGTCATCTTCCTGTACTACTGGCTCATCGCCTTGGGCGCTGTCTGCTTGATTGCAGCCTGTGCCGGCCTGTCCCTGCAGTATGGCCTGTCTAAGGAAAAGCACTAGTACATATCTAGTCGCAACCACTGCCTAAACTTCTCAGCCCTCCTCACCACACCACGGTGGGGAGGGCTTTGGCGATCCTCGTCGTAAACAAAATAGGAAAGTTCCCGAGAATCCAGAACTTTTTTAGGGGAGGGGGAGAGCGGATGCGCCCAGGTTATAAGTGGGCAGCAAAGGGGCATCCTAGCACGTAAACCCCTATTTCTGCGGGGGTCATCCGAAAGTTGCAAACGGGCAATTTTCCCCGGAAACCGCCGTGTGATTTATCTCTCTAAGAAACTTGTCCAAATCGGTTGCGGATGAAGGATGGATTGTCGTGATTCGAGCAGACAAAAAGGTAGCGATCGTGGCTATAGATGAAGTTTAAGTGTGTCACCTGCGTTGATGTCTCGTCGGAAAAGAATACAAAAAGTTCCCAGGTAATTAATCTTGGTAGGCCACAAGACATTCCTTATCGGTAGCTGGCAATTTGGTGAAAACCGAATGGCGGAAGCGGGGGGAATTGAAGTGACTTTAGAGTCTAGAACAGCCATAATTACCACTGTGACGAGCGTAGTTTCTAACCAAGGTATGACAGCACCACGTGTTGCCTCGCTGAACCGACCCAATATGGTCAGCGTGGGCACCATCGTGTTCCTGTCTCAGGAATTGATGTTCTTTGCCGGACTGTTCGCGATGTGGTTCACCTCGCGAGCGAACGGCCAGGAAGGCGATTGGGCAGAGCACACTGCCCATATCAACCTGCCAATGGGCTTTCTCATTACTGCAGTGTTGATTTCTTCCTCCGTGACCTCGCAGTTCGGCGTGTTTGCCGCAGAAAGGGGTGACGTTTACAAGCTTCGACTCTGGTACACCATCACGCTGGTATTGGGTGTTGTCTTCCTAGGCATCATGGCGTTTGAGTGGGCTGAGTTGATTCACGCAGGCGTGACGGTACAGTCCAGCGTCTTTGGTTCGGTGTTCTACATCATCACCGGCTTCCACGCTGCGCACGTAACCGCCGGTTTGATTTCCTTTGCAATCATTCTGGCGCGTATCGCTAAATCTAAATTCACGCCGGCACAGGCTACTGCCGCCATGGCAGTGTCCTACTACTGGCACTTCGTTGACGTTGTGTGGATCGGTGTGTTCACCGTTATCTACTTGATTCAGTAGTGTCGGCGAACCTCTCCCCAAAACAGTCCTCCCGTGTTCGAGTTATCTAAAGGAAAATGATGGATAACAATTCGCAGTCCGAGGCAGTGGAGCAGACCACTGCCACGGCTAAGAAGACCCGCCGTCGCCGCAAGGCGAAGCGCACCCTCGCAGGTGGTTTCGCTTTGGCCATCGGTTTGACCGGCGCTGGCGTCTTGGCCTCTGCCTTGACGCCTGACGCTCAGGTCGCTACGGCGGAAAAAGATGACCAAGCCCTCGTTCAAGAGGGTAAGGACATCTATGACACCGCTTGTATCACTTGCCACGGTGCCAATCTGCAGGGCATCGAAGACCGTGGCCCCTCTCTCGTAGGTATCGGTGCCGGCTCGGTGTACTTCCAGGTTCACTCCGGCCGTATGCCGATGATGTCCAACGACGCTCAGGCAGAGCGCAAGGCTCCGCGTTACACCGAGCAGCAGACCTTGGCGCTGGCCGCTTATGTTGCAGCTAACGGTGGCGGCGCGGACATCGTCTACAACGACGATGGAAGCATCGCTCAGGAATCCCTTCGTGGCGCTAACTACAACGGCCAGATTCAGGCCGAAGACGTTGCTAAGGGTTCCGAGCTGTTCCGCATGAACTGTGCATCTTGCCACAACTTCACCGGCCAGGGTGGCGCACTTTCCTCCGGTAAATACGCTCCTGAGCTCGCGCCTGCTAACGAGCAGGAGATCTACCAGGCAATGTTGACCGGTCCGCAGAACATGCCAAAGTTCTCTGACCGCCAGCTGACTGCAGACGAAAAGAAGGACATCATCGCCTACTTGAAGTCTGCAGAAGAGACTCCGTCTCCAGCCGGTTGGGACCTTGGCGGTCTCGGCCCAGTGGCTGAAGGCCTGGCAATGTGGATTATTGGTATCAGCGCCCTGTGCGCCGCTGCTATGTGGATTGGATCGCGCTCATGAGCAATGTGAAAAAGAATTACACTGACGCAGAGCTCGATAAGATGAGCAATGATGAACTTGCTGCACTTGGTACCGAGCTCGATGATGTGACCGTAGCGTTCCGTAAGGAGCGCTTCCCGGTTGAAGGTGACCCCGCAGAAAAGCGCGCGGGGCGCAACGTCGCCATTTGGCTGGCAATCTCCGTTATCGGCGGCTTGGGCTTCTTGGGTGTTTACCTCTTCTGGCCTTGGCAGTACAAGCAGCTAGGGGAGGACGGCCTTGTATGGCACACTCTCTACACCCCGCTGCTTGGTATTACCGCCGCACTTTCCATTTTTGGACTCGGCTTTGCCATCGTGCAGTACGTCAAGAAGATTCTGCCGGAAGAGATTTCAGTGCAGCGTCGCCACGATGGTCCTTCGGAAGAAGTTGACCGTCGTACTCTTACCGCTCTCTTGAACGACTCGTGGAAGACCTCCACGCTCGGTCGCCGCAAGACTATCCAGGGTCTTCTCGGTGGAGCCGGTGTGCTCTTCGGCTTGACGGTTATCGCACCGCTCGCTGGCGCAATCCGCAACCCATGGAAGGTACGTCACGAGCTGAACTACGCCGGTGACGGCACGCTGTGGACCTCCGGTTGGACGTTGCACGAGGAGGGCGTCAAGCTTTACCTCGCGCGTGATACCGGTACCATTGCTGAGAAGCACTCCGGTGAGTCCGGCGAGCACTACACCACCGAAGGCGTTACCCGCCTCGTGCGCGTTCGCCCAGAGGACTTGGCCGCCGGCGGCATGGAGACCGTCTTCCCGCTTGCGGAAGAAGACGTTAACGACGGTGATCAATACGACGCTAAGCGCGACGTATACGAAAACCACATGCACTCCATCCACGGCAACCGCAATGCGGTGATGTTGATTCGTCTGCGCCACTCCGATGCGCAGAAGGCAATCGAGCGTGAGGGACAGGAAGACTTCCACCACGGCGATTACTACGCCTACTCCAAGATTTGTACTCACATTGGTTGCCCAACTTCGTTGTACGAGGCACAAACCAACCGAATCCTGTGCCCCTGCCACCAGTCGCAGTTCGACGCATTGCACTACGGTAAGCCGGTCTTCGGCCCGGCTGCTCGTGCTTTGCCACAGCTGCCTATCACGGTGGACGATGAGGGCTACCTTGTTGCAGAGGGCAACTTCATTGAGCCTGTCGGTCCGGCATTCTGGGAGCGTAAGTCATAATGAGCAATAAACTCGCCCAAATGGGCAACAACATGGACGAGCGCTACAGCGCCGCCGGCGTGCTAAGGACGCAGCTGAACAAGGTCTTTCCGACCCACTGGTCCTTCATGCTCGGTGAGATGGCGCTGTATAGCTTCATCATTCTTCTACTAACCGGTACATACCTGGCGCTTTTCTTTGACCCTTCTATTACGAAGGTCATCTATGACGGCACCTACGCACCGCTTAACGGTGTTGAGATGTCGCGCGCCTACGCAACGGCCCTTGATATTTCCTTCGAGGTACGCGGCGGCCTCTTTGTCCGCCAGATGCACCACTGGGCAGCACTACTGTTCATGATGTCGATGGTTGCGCACATGCTGCGCATCTTCTTCACCGGTGCTTTCCGCCGCCCGCGCGAAGCCAACTGGATTATTGGTTGCACCCTTATCCTGCTGGGCATGATCGAGGGCTTCCTCGGTTACTCCCTGCCGGATGACCTGCTTTCCGGTGTTGGTCTGCGCATTATGTCCGCCATCATTCTGGGTCTGCCGATTATCGGTACCTGGCTGCACTGGGCCATCTTCAACGGCGACTTCCCGTCCGACTTGATGCTGGACCGCTTCTACATCCTCCACGTTTTGGTCATCCCAGGCATCATCCTGGGCCTTATCGCAGCCCACTTGATCATGGTTTGGTTCCAGAAGCACACCCAGTTCCCTGGACCGGGTCGTGCAGAGAACAACGTCGTCGGTGTCCGCATTATGCCGGTCTTCGCAACTAAGGCCATTGGTATGGGCATGATGGTTGCTGGTGTGCTGGCTCTTATGTCCGGTGTGCTGACCATCAACGCCATCTGGTTGCTTGGTCCGTACAACCCCTCCCAGGTTTCTGCAGGTTCCCAGCCCGATATCTACATGCTCTGGACAGACGGTGTGGCTCGTGTCATGCCAGCTTGGGAGCTGTACTTGGGCAACTACACGATTCCTTCTGCGTTCTGGGTAGCCCTGTTGTGTGGCCTGATGGTCGTATTGCTTATCACCTACCCGTTCTTGGAGAAGAAGTTCACTGGTGACGATGCACACCACAACCTTCTGCAGCGTCCGCGTGACGTTCCTACCCGCTCCGCAATTGGTGCAGCAGCAATCGTATTCTTCTTGCTGGTCACCTTGTCCGGTGGTAACGACCACGTCGCGCACTTCTTCCAGATTTCGCTGAATGCGATGACTTGGGTGGGCCGTATCGGCCTGATTATCTTGCCGCCGATTGCCTACTTCATGACCTACCGCATTTGTGTTGGTCTCCAGCGTTCTGACCGGGAGGTGCTCGAGCACGGTATCGCTACCGGTGTTATCAAGCAGCTGCCTAATGGTGCCTTCATTGAGGTCCACCAGCCGCTTGGCCCCGTTGACGAGCACGGCCACGCAGTACCGCTTGAGTACGCAGGCGCTCAGGTGCCGAAGCAACTTAACCACCTTGGTTACGCTGATTCCGAAATCCAGGGCACCTTCAGCCCGGATGATCCGGAACTCATGCGTCGCGTTCACGAGATTCACGAGGAGAACCACGAGGAGGAAGCGGAAATGTTCCGCCGCCTCAACGAGGCCAACCGTCGTGATGACGAGGAAAACGGCCGCATCTAGCCTCTCCTTGGGTTAGCTCGATACACGCTCACTAGATAAGCCCGCTGTTCGCCTAATTTGAGGCGAACAGCGGGCTTGTTTGTTTTCGAACTTATTGATAGCTGCGGGCGGTTCTACTGTCTAAATTCTCTACCGCAAACACTTTTTTAAAGGTCTAGTGCATGTGGCTTGGAAAAGGTAACCTCGCGCAATGATGTCTTAGGAAACGACGAGTAGTTCGTAGGCTACTGGATCTCTATCGCGAGAATAGAAGTAGTGTCAGCGCTTGTAAAAGGGCTACCGAGCTCATCCCTAGTAGGCCTTTGCATAAAGGCAGGGTAATTCGGGTCCAACGCGCATAGTCGATGCTCTCGACACCAAACGAAAGAACTGCCTGGCGAAACTAGAGTCGTCAGGCAGTATTCAAAAGTGTCAGCGAGATTGGCGCCTTAGTCCGATACGATTGTAGGGATGTAGTGTCGGCCTATATCCCATACGAAGGGGGCCTTTTTACCTCGTTAGGGGAGCGAAGAAAATAACTCTCAACGATCAACGGACTATTTCAATGTCTTAGTCCAAATATTGCTCGATGAGAAGGCAACGAGCAACAATTGATTTTTCGAAGTTCTGTTTAAAAGAGCTGGAAAGAACTGTCGCAAACTTTCCAGTCTCCATCTTCCTTCTTCAACTCGATTTCGCTGGTATTGAAATAGTTTGCAAAATCTTCGTTATCTGAAGTTACATAAGCTTCATCATCTGACGAGGAATCAGACTCTTCTAGATCTTTGAGCGCATCGTCCTTCTTGTCCTTTAGCTCCTCGAGTTCCTCTTCACTTGGGACATCTGAGGGATTCAAGCTTTGGACTGTCGCAACAACTTCATCTGGGGATACTGGGTTTCGCTGCTCTTTGCAGAGATAATCTGTCTGGAATTCATTAGCTTGATCTACCCACTCGTGTGCCGATTCTTCGGCCTTTTTGCTGTCGCCAGATTGGTGTTGCTGAGCAGCTTCCAACAGGTTTGTGTGAACTTCCATTTGCTCGTCAGCGGCATTCTTAAGAGCCTTTTCTGGCCCTCCAGAGGAGCCGCAGCCAGTGATTGCTAGCGAAGTGGCCAGTAAGACGCTTCCTAAGGTAAGCGTTCTACGCATTTTCTTCTCCAATTCTTTAAAGTAAACGGTGTATCGAGCCATGGCTCTCCGGTCACGGCAGCACGGTGTATTTGAAATTTCAGCTGAAATTCAGTATCAGGACAGCCAATTTTCAGCCTAACAAATTGAGCCTGTAGGCACCTCTGCACTGTGGGATATTTGATGCGCCGTTTATGGTGACGAATGCAGTGGTGCAACCGAAGAATTGAGGCAGCGTGTAGTCATAGCAGTCGTCGCGTAAGTGCCACCAACGCGACTGGAGTGACCGTCGAGTTTGTTGCAAGCGCATACGGGGGTGACGGGGGCTGGTGCTGGTATTGACGCTGGATGGTTCGTTTTGATGGATGAAAAAGCTGCAGAATTTCCGGGCATAGTAGGCAGACCCACGCGGCACAGAGGGCGAATTTTCTACACAAGCCAAGGAAAGCAACTTTGTCGCCGGACCTACGGCATATAGGGGTTGTTCCGATGTTGCGCGTTGAAGGGGCGGGCATAGACGAGCAGCAACTGGTCTTGTATAGCGAGAAGGGGCCTGGAGCTCAGTTTGGGATCCACATATTCCAAGTAATGTTAGCCAGTTGCGGATTGCGGTTGTCAGATGCGAGTTTTGGGTACCGGTGTTCTGGGGACTCGGTACTGCCGTGTTCTGGGTAGTTGGTACCGGGGCGGCCCGAATGAGTCGGCCCGGCTTTTTGCTCTATTTGTCCGGTCCTATTGGGGATGTGGCTTTGCGCATGTCAAAGTCTCCTATGTGGATTCGGTGGCCGTTGTTGAGACGGCTTACGACTGAGGGCCTGACCCCCGGAAAATAGACACGTCGGGGTTAGGCCCCGCCCCAATGTATGTGCGATCTGCGTATAGCTAGCACCGTCAAGGCATATCGTAAGAATCTGTTTGAAGTTAGCCACAACAATGAGCTTCTTTCCAAGTAGAAGTTGATGCGACACCAACGAATCGTGGTGTCGCCAACATCAACTATGAAAGAAAAACCCTTGCAGTACCAGGTAAGCGTAACCCTGGTACCAACTACGCGGACTCACGGTACCAACTACCCCAAATCGACAGCGGTTAAATATTTTTTGAATGGCTAGGGTCTGTTAAAGAATTAGTCTGTTGACACGGAAGGGGCCGAACCAAAAGACGTGTGAGGAACCTCACATATAACTTTTTTGGCACTCTTTATTTGGGGTTCGAGGAGTGGATTGCCGGTTGCGGAGTGCGTGACTTTCGGCTATTTCTGCAGTGTATGGCCAGTAAAATTCAGTAATAGCTTTATTGGATGTTCGTTATGGCGTGTTTGTCTCGGCTTGGTCAAAATAAGATAACGAACGTGTAACGAAGCCGGATCCGGGATCGTGAATGGACATTGATTGTGATGATTTCGTAACCTATTTGAGACATTGAGTTACCGCCCGAAAAGGTGCTCAATAGGAAATGAAAATTTAAAGCGTCGCATCTGGCTCCTCCTACTGAGGGGCCGAGTGGAGGAAGGCCTAAAGGAACGGTCCTCCAATGAACACTAGGCCCTAGGGTCAGAGCTTTTCTACAAGGAAAAGTAGACGCGTAGGAAGATTTGGAGTTTTTCTCGTGGCAAAGCACCGTCGTCAGGGCACTGTAAATACCCGTCGTATCGCATCTACTGCAGCCATCGCTGCAACCGCAGCTGTCGCCGCCCCAGGCGTTGCTCAGGCTGCCGAGGTCGTTGTTCCTAATACCGACTACCGTTTCGAGGTTGCCGGTCTGGAAAACGTCCCGAACATTGACCAGGTCCCAAACATTGACAAGTATGTCCCGTCCTTGGGCCAGGTTTCCAACCAGGGTGGCGACAGCTTCGTCGCTGCTGCAGAGCAGCAGGCTGCTCCGGCACCGTCCACCGTTGGTCAGAAGGCTCTGGAAGCTGCACGCTCCGTCCTCGGCTCGCCGTACGTTTACGGCGCTGCTGGCCCAAACGCTTTCGACTGCTCCGGCTTGACCAGCTGGGCCTACTCCCAGGCTGGCGTTCAGATTCCGCGTACCTCCCAGGCTCAGGCCGCTGGCGGTACCCCTGTTTCCCTGGACCAGCTCCAGCCTGGTGACATCATTTCCTACTACGGTGGCGCTTCCCACGTCGGTATCTACACCGGCAACGGCACCATCATTGACGCGCTTAACTCCGGCACCCCTGTGCAGGAGCGCGACTTGAACTACATGCCGATTAACAACGCTGTGCGCTTCTAATTCGCAGTGAAATGACATGCCCTTCCCTTTGCGAAAAAGGGAAGGGTTTTGTTGTGCAACGGCGGCTAAAACCCGCTATAGTAAAATCGATTTTTGAAAATTTTGAGTTGAAGGTCTTCTCGTGTCTAAACGTGTGCTCCCAGCTGCTGCATTAACCGCAGTCCTCGCTGTCACTTCTCTTACTGGCCTCCCGCAAGTTATCGCGCAGGAGGCGGAACCGAACCAAGAATCTACTTCTGAAAACGTCGATGATCTGGTGGATCGCGTCGGAGAGGTCGCTCGTAAGGTCTCGGCGAAGAATGAGGAAGTCAAAGAGCTAGAAGATAGGCTCGCGGCCAAGGAAGAAGAGGTCGCTCAAGCGGAGCAAGTCTCCGCAGAGGCCCAAAAACGCGTACATGACGCGCAGGGCGATGTCTCTACGCAGCAAGGCCGCGTGGACGATTTGGCACAGTCCCGCTACCGGGGAGACTCCCGTTCCGCCGTTTCGGGCGCTCTGGCTGCAGAAGACCCAACAGACGCCGTAGAACGCATGGGATATTTGGGTGCGCTTTCCCGCAAGGCACAACGCACCCTCGATGCAAAGGCAAATGCCGTCTCAATGGCTGAAGCGGTTCAGCAAGAAGCCGCTGACGCTGCGAAAAAGGTGCGCGAGGAAAAGAAGGACCTCGAAAAGCAGCGCGATGAGCTGGTGAAGCAAAAGGATGCGCTGGAAGAGCAGCAGGCGGACATCGAAGCTCAGGTGGATGCGCTGAGCGATGAACAGCGCGAAGCTTGGGAAGGACAATTCGGCGGCACGGATAAACTGGATTTCGACCTGGGAGAGATCGCTGATGGCGCTAGCTCTGCGGCTCTGTCCAAGCTGGGTTCGCCCTATGGCTGGGGTTCTGCCGGCCCGAACCAGTTCGACTGCTCTGGTCTGATGTACTGGGCATACCAGCAAATTGGGAAGACCATTCCGCGTACCTCGCAAGCACAAATTGCAGGTGGCACCTCCGTGCCGGTTGATCAGCTGCAGCCTGGCGATATCGTGGGCTACTACCCAGGAGTTACCCATGTCGGAATGTACATTGGCAACGGCCAGGTAGTACACGCCTCAACCTATGGCGTGCCGGTTCAGGTCGTGCCGCTCAACTCGATGCCTATTTCGGGGACTGCACGATTCTAAGTGGCCCGCATACTGCTGGTAACGAATGACTTTCCTCCCAAAGTCGGAGGAATCCAGTCCTACCTGCGGGACTACCTTGAAGCGCTTGACCCAGACGATGTCGTAGTATTCGCTTCAACCCAAGAGCCACCTGAGGACTATGACGCCTCGGTTGCCTACAAAGTCATTCGGTGGCCACATCGCGTGATGCTGCCCACCCTCGCAACCACGCGCCGCATGCAGGAGATCATCCGGCAGGAAGGCATTGACGTCGTGTGGTTTGGTGCGGCAGCACCGTTGGCGCTGATGGGCAAGGCTGCGCGGCAGGCAGGGGCACGCCGCGTGGTGGCAACGACGCATGGCCACGAGGTGGGCTGGTCTATGGTTCCACTGGCCCGGCAATGCCTGCGGTTGATTGGCAATAACGCCGACGTCATTACATATATCTCGGATTACACTCTGCGGCGCCTGCGCGGGCCTTTTGGCCCGCACCCAGAGTGGGCTCACCTGCCCTCTGGAGTCAGCCTAGATTTGCTTTCTCCCGCAACCCCTGCCCAGCGCGCGGCCGCGAAGGCGGAGTTCGGAGTGACCGGACCTACCATCGTCTGTATTTCCCGTTTAGTCCCGCGCAAGGGGCAAGACCAATTATTGCGGGCGATGCCGCAGGTCAGAGAAGAATTCCCGGATGCTCAGTTGATGCTGATTGGGCGCGGGCGTTATCACGATGCGTTGCGAGAATTGGCGGAGCTTTATTGCCCCGATGCGGTGATTCAGCCGGCTCCCAGCATCGAAACTGCACTTCATGCCGCGGATATTTTTGCCATGCCGGCGCGCACTCGCGGCGGAGGCTTGGACGTAGAAGGCTTGGGCATTGTTTACCTAGAGGCACAGGCCTGCGGGGTCCCGGTCGTCGCTGGTGATTCTGGGGGAGCGCCGGAGACTATTTCGGAGGAGACGGGGATCGTCGTCAAGGGCACATCTGTTGATGAGCTTGTGGCTGCCTTGAAGGCGCTCTTGCGCTCGCCGGAAATGCGTACTCGTATGGGGCAGGCGGGACGCAGGCACGTCGAAAAGCACTGGAGCTGGGAGATTATGGGGCAGCGGCTGAGAAAGCTTATGGCTTGATGTGACCCTGGCCCGGTTGTCGGTATATTCTGATATCCATGCTTGAAAACAACTCCGCCGATCTTACTATCGGCTTCGATGTCGGTGGCACCAATGTGCGCGGTGGAGTAATTACTCGAGACGGGGACATCCTCGCGAGTCGCACCATGCCAACCTCGGGCGACCCGCGCCAACTTGATGATGACCTGGTAGCAATCGTCGAGGAGCTGCGCGCAGACTATCCCGTGGGTGCGGTGGGCCTTGCTGTTGCGGGATTTTTGGATCCAGAGTGTGAGACCGTCCGCTTCGCCCCGCATCTTCCGTGGCGGAATGCGCCCGTCCGGAAAAACCTTGCGGAGCGCTTGGGGCTGCATGTCCGGTTGGAGCATGATGCCAACTCCGCCGCTTGGGGAGAATGGCGCTTTGGCGCGGGGCGCGGCGCGAAGGATTGGGTATTTTTTGCGGTCGGCACCGGCATTGGCGCTACCTTGATGACCCACGACACCATCTACCGCGGCGCGTTTGGAACTGCTCCGGAATTTGGTCATATCGTTGTGGTTCCCAATGGCAGGCAGTGCTCGTGTGGCAAACGGGGCTGCTTGGAGCGCTATGCCTCTGGCACGGCCCTGCCGGATACCGCGCGCGAACTGCGCCCAAACTATGATGAGACCTCCTTGCCGCCGTATCCCACCGGTGAGCAGGTTGCACGCGCGGCACGTGGGGGAGACCCACTTGGTGTTGCGGTAATGGAGAACTTTGGGCAGTGGTTGGGCCAAGGCCTATCCATCGTGGCTGATGTGCTTGATCCGGAGCTCATTGTCATTGGCGGCGGCGTGTCCCAAGATGCGGATATGTACTTAGAGGAAGCCACCGCTGCCATGGGCCGGGATATAGTCGGCGCTGGGCATCGCCCCCTTGCTCGCGTTGCAACCGCGGAATTGGGCTCGGCAGCAGGTATGATTGGCGTAGCTGACCTGGCCCGCCGCGGCCACTAGAATGAGCGAAGGACGAGCTGGAGATGAAAAACAAATGGTACTGGGCGTTTAAGCACATCTTTTTCGGGCCCGCCCTGCGTGTATGGAACCGCCCTTGGTCAGAAGGGATGGAAAAAATCCCTGCTGAGGGGCCCGCGATTTTGGTGTCCAACCACCAAGCGGTGATGGATTCCTTCTTCTTCCCCCTGCTGTGCCCGCGCCAAATTACTTTTTTGGCCAAGGCGGAGTATTTCACCACCCCCGGCCTCGTGGGCGGCATGCAGAAGTGGTTCTTTAGCTCCGTCGGGCAAGTTCCCATTGAGCGGGATCATGAATCAGCGGGGGAGGCCATGCTCGAGACCGCACGGAAGATTTTGGGGCGCGGTGATCTCTTTGGTATCTACCCAGAGGGAACGCGGTCTCCAGATGGGCGTGTATACAAGGGGCGTACCGGGATGGGGCGCATTGCCATGGAGACCAATCAGCCGGTCTACCCCGTCGTTATGATCAATTCTCGCAAGGCTAACCCAATCGGCTCGTGGATTGTCCGTCCCGCCAAGGTGGGGATGCGCGTGGGAGATCCCATTTACCCGCACGATTGGGCGCGCGAGCACGGCATGGATCCGCAGCAGCACGAGACCATTCGAGCGTTCACGGACATGGTCATGGGGACACTAGCCGAGCTCTCCGGCAATCCCTATGTGGATGTCTATGCGGCTGATGTAAAGGAATCATTAAAGGCCGGCCACGGATACCCCGCCGGTGCGGAGATTAAAGGGAGGTAATTACAATTCCTCAGGCCCGCTTAGCGTGGCCGGATACCGCAAAAGGAATTTCTATCATCGGCGTGGTGCTCCTACACATCACGCTGAAGGTGCCAGGAGCCGAACAAACGTGGCTAGCAACTCTCAATACCTTTCTCGACCCCCTGCGCCTTCCCCTGTTCTTTCTGGTCTCCGGCTACTTCTCTTATAAAGTCTTTCGTTACAGTTTCGCGGAGTTATTTACCCGCCGGCTCTGGTTTTTCCTCATCCCATATTTGGTGTGGATGTCCGTAGAGCATATGACCAAACAGCTGGAATACCGGTGGCTTTTCGGTGACTCCTCCATGGGTATGGCCGAGATGCTGCAAAATCTTTTCCTTGGCCATACGATGGCGTGGTTTATCCACGCGCTCATTTTGTTCAATTTATTTTTGTGGTGTGTGCGTGCTTTACCGGCGTGGGCAGGAATCGGCCTGAGCTTTACTCCCGTGCTTTTTATTGCGTGGCAGGAACAGTTTCAGTTTATTGGCAAGGCCATTATGTTCCTTCCCATCTTCGTAGGCGCCGCCTTTCTTCGCGAGCCAATCACGCGTTTTGCTGCTGCGGCAGAAGAGATATTCCGCGGCTCGTGGAGTATGCGCAGTGTTGGAGCGTATGCCGCGGCCGTCGGCGCTTATTGTGCAGGCCTGGCCCTGCGCCACGTGTGGGATGGCAACGATGCTGATGTTGCTTTTAACTGGCCCCTGCTGGGCGCGGACTTTTTAGGTTGGGGAGATGTCAACTTATTAGTGCGCCTCGTGGAACAGGCACTGGAGGTGCCGGCGGGCATTATCGGCGCCGTGCTCATTAGCCACATTCCGTGGATTGCAGAAGGCGTGAAGTTCGTCGGACGGCACACGCTACCGATTTATTTGTCGCACCCTATTGGCTTGACGGTGGGCTACGGGTACTACATGGCGCATCACGATTATGTCGTGTCTTTGGCGGGGACGTGGCCGCTGGAAAACACGTGGTTTTGGATCGCTATGTGCTTTATCTTTACGGCTATTTCTTCGCTTGCACTGTGGGCGCTGGGGAAGGTCCCTATCCTTGGCTGGACACTGGTTCCGCCGCGGATCGGTAGGCGCCGCCCCGCCGTAGAGCCGATAGTAGCGAACAAGCAACCAACAACACGGTAATGATGACGTAGTCATTGCCAACGATGTGCTGCCACCACGTCCAGTCCAGTTCTTGGTCTTCGGTATGCGGAACTTTCCAGTGGCCGCGGGCAAATAGCGCCAGCCAAGTGAGTGCCGCTAGGATCCAGCGGCGGCTGGCAACCAAGTAGACGCCCGCTAATACCAGCCAGGTGAAGTGGTGTGACCACGATACGGGGGAGCACAGCAGCGACACAGACGCCGCCAGCAGCATGAGCACGACCTGATTGCCGTGGGAAAGGCGCTCCATGGCAAACCACACAATTGCAATGACGACGATAACGCCAATGAGCCACAGAGTTTCAGCGTTATCGGGGCTAAGGCGGGTAAACAAGCCGCGCAAGGACTGGTTGGCGCTATAGGCTAGGCCGCCGATGCGTTCGGAATCCCGCAAGGTGGAGGTCCAATACTCAATCGAGCTATGCGGATTGGCGGCGAAGGCTATGAGGCCAGCGGCTACGAAGGATCCCAGGGTGGTAAAGAAGGCCTTCCATTCGCGGCGGACGAAGAAGACGGCTAAAAAGACGGCGGGAGTGAGCTTGATAGCAATGGCGATGCCGGTCAGGATGCCACGGGCCTTTTTCACCCACAGCAAATCAATGACCACTAGTGCGGTCAGCAGGATATTGATCTGACCAAAACTAAAGGTCTGCGTAATCGGCTCGGCCAGCATGGCGGCAAAAAGCCCCCAAGCCGCCCATTCCTGGCAGTTGAGGGAGCGCAATACCAGCGCAATGCACACCCACAATGCGAGTACGGAGAGGACCGTGACTACCACGGCGGCAGCGGTGAGGGGGATCCACTGCAGAGGGGCGAAGAGCAGGGCCGCAAACGGTGGGTAGGTAAAAGGCAGGGAAAAGTTGCGGTCAGTGCCTACGAAATAGTCACGATCATAAAGATCGCTGCCGAAACCTGCCCCGCCTTCGCGGTAAACATTGAGGTCAATGTGGTAAAAGGCACGAAGCTCGCCCGAGAATAACGCAGGAATATCGATAATCCACCACAGCGCCGCGAGCGCAGACAGGATTAGGGGGAGGGCGGTGATCCACAGGGCTTTATTATCGGTTCTGCTCACCCGCAAAATTTTACAGTGGCGCGATCGTGGGGCCAATTTCCCGCGCCCATCGCCGCAGCGCTAGGCTTGGGAAACGTGCGTTACTTCTATGACACCGAATTTATCGAGGATGGCAAGACCATTGAATTGGTCTCCATCGGCATCGTCGGTGAAAACGGAAGTGAATATTATGCCGTATCCACGGATTTTGACCCGTCTAAGGCCAATTCTTGGGTCAAGGAAAACGTGTTGGCTAAGCTGCCCAGCCCCCAGGATTCTGCATGGAAGCCGGCCCGCACCATCCGCACGGAAATCCTGGAGTTTCTCACGCGCAGCTCTACGCCAATTGAATTGTGGGCTTGGGTCGGCGCGTATGACCACGTGGTCTTGGCGCAGCTGTGGGGCGATATGGCGAGCTTGCCCAAGCGCCTGCCGCGCTATACCCGCGAGTTGAAGCAGCTGTGGGAGTTCGCCGGCCGCCCCAGCTTGCCGGCCGTGCCTAAGGGCAATCACGATGCGCTTGTCGATGCCCGCCATAACCTCGCTAAATTCCGCGCCTGCACCGAGGTCTTGCCCTTGTCCAAGGGGAATAGAATCAATTTCTAGCAGTTAACTACCAATCGACAGGCAGTAAATGGTTAAATGGAAGAGTGAGTTGGACAGTAGATATTCCGCAAAGTGTTCTGCCTGATCTTCCACCATTGCCAGAGGGCATTGAGGAGGTCTTCCAGGACGTCATCAAGCGTGACGCAAAGCAACAGCCTAGTTGGGATCCCACCCAAGCCGATAACGTGCGCAAGATTCTCGAGTCGGTGCCGCCCATCGTGGTTGCCCCGGAGATTGAGAAGCTCAAGCGGCAGCTTGCCGATGTCGCACTAGGAAACGCTTTCCTCCTGCAAGGCGGCGATTGCGCCGAGACCTTTGAATCGAATACCGAACCGCATATTCGCGGCAACGTCAAAACCTTACTGCAGATGGCCGTCGTCTTGACCTATGGTGCTTCCGTTCCAGTGGTGAAGCTGGGTCGCATTGCTGGGCAGTATGCGAAGCCGCGTTCTTCGGATACGGACGCGAATGGCTTGTTGAATTACCGTGGGGACATTGTCAATGGCGTGGAACCCACCGATGAGGATCGCCGTCATGACCCGGCACGCATGATCCGCGCCTACGCTAACTCTTCCGCGGCCATGAACTTGGTACGCTCTTTGACCTCCTCCGGCACCGCTGACCTGTACCGCCTGCACGAATGGAACCGGGAGTTCGTCCGTAAATCGCGCGCCGGTGCCCGCTACCAGGATCTGGCCCGCGAGATTGAAAACGGCCTGAAATTCATGAATGCCTGCGGCGTGCAGGATTCCACCTTGCACTCGGCGGATATTTACTGTTCACACGAGGCGCTGTTGAAGGATTACGAGCGTTCCATGCTGCGCTTGGGCCAAGACGATAATGGTGATACCAAGCTTTATGACCTGTCCGCGCACCAAGTGTGGATTGGTGAGCGCACGCGTGGTCTGGATGACTTCCACGTCAACTTCGCCGCCATGATCGGCAACCCGGTGGGCATCAAGCTTGGTCCTGGCGCCACGCCTGAGCAGGCCGTGGAATATGCCGAAAAGTTGGATCCCAACCGCGAGCCCGGCCGCTTGACCATCATCTCCCGCATGGGGCACGATAAGGTCCGCAGCGTGTTGCCACCCATCATCAAGGCCGTCGAAGACTCCGGGCACACCGTGGTGTGGCAGTCCGACCCCATGCACGGCAATACCTTTACCTCGTCCAACGGGTACAAGACCCGCCACTTTGACAAGATCGTCGACGAGGTGCAGGGCTTCTTCGAGGTACACCGCGATTTGGGCACCCACCCGGGCGGCGTGCACCTCGAGTTCACCGGCGAAGATGTCACGGAATGTCTCGGCGGCGCCGAGGACATCACCGACCTAGATCTGCCGGGCCGCTATGAATCCGCCGTCGATCCGCGCCTGAACACGCAACAGTCCCTCGAGCTTTCCTTCCTCATCGCAGAGATGCTGCGGAACTAGCTCCCACTAGACCCAGAGGGAAGGAGTTCCTTCGTAATAGGAGGAACCAAACCACCACCCGCTGATAGCGACCGCACCGGTTGCCACCACCACTGCGAGGAGAAAGACCAGCAGTGATGCAGGATGGCGATTGGTTAGCGGCCGCTCAGCGGGTTCTTCTTCTGCCACCTGCGCGGGGGCTTGTACAGGAGAATGCGCTTCCCCCACGCCCGCAGCGGGTGCTGCTGGAGCAGGCGGCAGTGGCGGCTCCGGGGGGACCGGTGCCTTGGGCACATCGAGGCGCGTTTCAAAGTCCGGCTGCTGCGGATCCGGCTCGGGAGGAATAACCTCGGTGGGCCCGCCGTCCAAGTGCTCGGTGGCGCCCTGCGGGATGGTCCGCGTGGGCTCAAATACATCCGTGGCGCCGATGCCGGAATAGTCAGTGGGCGTTTGTGCGGTGCGCGCGGCAGCGGCGTTGCGGGGGACCGGGATGGTTACCGTGGGCAGATCCAATTCCCGGCAAATGTCCTCGAGGGCATCCAAAAATTCCTCGGCATCGGCAAAGCGCTCGCGGGGATCGCGGGCAGTGGCGGTGGCCACGAGGGCATCGACAAGCTTGGGCACGTCCTCACCACGCGTGGATGGGGCGGGAACATCCGCATATAGGCGAGCGGTGGCGTGCGCGATCGGGGTATCCCCGGAGAAGGGCACGGTTCCAGTCAAGAGTTCAAATAGCACAATACCGGCGGAATACACGTCGGTGGCGGGGGTTATATCCTCACCGGTGACCTGTTCCGGCGCCAAATATGAAACGGTGCCGACGATCATATTCGAGGTCGCTTGCGCATTCCTCGCACGCACCAGGCCGAAATCGCCCAATTTCACCCGGTGATGCGAGGTAATGAGCACGTTGTCGGGTTTAATATCGCGGTGGATAAGCCCTGTAGAGTGTACCTCGGTCAGGCCTTGGAGCACGCTGCGCAGGGTCGATAATGCGGCAGGGACGGTCAGCGGGCCGCCTTCGGCAAGCAGCTCGCGCAGGGTGCCGCCATCGATAAGCTCCATGATGAGGTAAATGGGCTCGCCATCGGCGGAAAAATCATGAATGGCCACGAGGTTGGGGTGTTGCAACCGCGCCATCGCGCGGGCCTCGCGGGAAAAGCGCTTGATAAAAACCGGGTCATCGTCATAGCGCTCATCCATGACCTTTGCGGCCACTTGGCGGCCCAAGCGCATATCCACGCAGCGATAGACGGTAGACATACCGCCGCGGGCGATGGGGCGATCGATGCGGTAACGGTCTTCCAACACGTCACCAATTTCCAACCTAGTCATACTCCCAGTATGGCCGATCCACTAGGGCGCGTTAAAGTAGGTGGCGTGACTAATGCAGAAAATTCCCTGAATTCCTTATTGGCCGGCGAAGAGCTGCTCAGCATGCAGCAGGTGGCAGACAAGCTAGGTCTTCCCATCACGCGCGCCTATGACCTGCTCCAGGACCGCAAATTCATTGTCTGGGACTCGCCCGAAGGCAAGCGTGTGCCGCTGGCATTCTTCAATGACAAGGGGAGCATCGCCAAGCATGTCACCGGCGTTATTACCGTGCTTACCGATGGCGGCTATGACGACGAGGAAATCCTGCGCCACCTATTTACCGCAGATGACTCCCTGCCTGGCCGGGCCATTGACGCCTTGCACGGGCACCTGGCGCGCGAGGTTATTCGGCGGGCTCAGGCGTCTGCTTTTTAGCCCTGCGTGTGGGCAGTTGAGGGCCTTTGTGCCCAATGCCATCGAACATCCACTGCGTTGCGGACCAGGACACAACGATGAGGCCGATGACCCAGAACCAGTTATAGAGCTGGTGGTTGCCGTCGCCGGAAAAGCTCAAGCTGATAAATAACGCTACGCCAGAGGTAAACTTCAGCAGCCACAGCGGCGGGCGGAAGGTGCCCATGAGCGTAAAGATGGAGGCGTAGTACCACGGCAGGGTCACCGAGTTGAATACGAAGGCAACTTGGTAGGCCGCCGCGGTGCCCATAATGGCATCGCGGACAGTATGTCGGCTTAGCCACCACACGATGACTAAGCCGATGAGCATGCATACCATCGCGATCGTGCGCAGAACGCCCAAGATGGCGTTATAGGAGGCGTCCGGATCAAAAATGTGGACCGCGGGAACGATGATGTCTGCGGCCAATGTCGGCCCCGCCAAGGGGTTAATCACCTTGGAGTTGCCGCTGACCTGGGAAAGCCACCCCCATGAGGTGCCGGAGCCCCAAGTAATAAGCGCTACCGTGGCGATGATTTCCACGGCCGCGATGACGCTTGAGCAGAAGAAGGCTACTGCCGTGCGCACCACGGTAGAACCCTGAGGCGCGTAGCGGTGCACCATGAGCCAGACGATGAAGGGGGCGGCGAAGATCGCGGTAGCCTTCATTGCCACCGCCGTACCGACTAACAGCAACGCGGCGTGGAAGCGCTGGTGCAGCGCGGCCAATAGCCCCAAGGACACGAGGCCAACCATGAGGGATTCATTGTGCATGCCACCGATAAGGTGCAAGATGATGACCGGGTTGGCAACGCCAATCCACAGCGCGACCGCCGGATCCGCGCCGAGCTTTCGGGCAATGCGCGGCACCGTCCACGCAATGAGGACAAAGCCTGATAGTGAAAGCAGCTTATAGATGATGATCCCGGCAGTGACGTTATCGCCCACGACGGTGGTGACGATCTTGCCAATCCACAGGTGCAGTGGCCCGTACGGGGTGGTGGTATTGCGCCAATCTTGCGAGACCTCCAGCAGGAAGGGCCCAGGGTTGATGGCGGCGCCCTCGGTATATGGGTCGAACCCGTCGCGCACCATGGCGCCCTGCATGAGGTAGGAATACACGTCCCTGGAAGCCATGGGGCCGGCGAAAAGCAGCGGGGTGACCCATGCGATAAGAATGCGTTGTAACTCGCGCACCCCTCCCTCCGGGCGCGGGTGCTTAAGCTGCCGGCGAATAATCATGCGCCCGGCAAGCACCCAGGCGGCGGCGAGGAGGAAAATGCCCACCCAATACAGCACCAACCCGAGGTTGCGCCCGTGACCATACGATAAGAAGCCGATATTGAGCGCTTCGAGCACGCCGCCGCGATTGCGGGTCGAGCCGCCAGAAAAAGACGAAAAAAGAAGTATGCACGAGGCCACGAGGCCCAGCGGGAGCGCGCGGGGGACTGGCAAGGAGTAGGTTTTGGCCACAGTGATACCTACTTTTGTCGCGTCGTCGCCTGAATGGCTAGGTGCTCTAGTGTTTCCGTAATCTGCGGATCCACATGTGCCGCACGCAGATGAGCCAACCCGGATTCCGTCAACGCGGTAATGCGGCGCTCAATCTCATCGGGGGCGCCGGAATCCGCAATGATTTGGGATAGGCGCAGCAAGTCCTGCGGATCGGAGGTGCGGCCGATGAATTTCCGCAGGGTAGCGGCGGCGCTGGGATCGCGTTCATCGGCGCGCTGTAGCGCTAGGGCGAGAAGCTCCGTGCGCTTGCCTTCCCGTAGATCGTCCCCAGCGGGCTTGCCGGTGATCGCAGGATCCCCAAAAACTCCCAATTGGTCATCGCGCAGCTGATAAGCAATGCCGATATCGTGCCCATAGCCGCGGAAAGCCGAGATTAACTCTTCGCTCGCACCCGCGATGGCAGCGCCCAAATGCAGGGGCCGCTCGATGGTATAGGCGGCGGTTTTATAGCGATTGACGGAATTGCTCAGCGCCACGGATTCGGAACCGGCTGCCTCGAGGGAAATATCGAGCAATTGGCCGCCCAAAACCTCGGTGCGCATTCCACGCCAAGGCCCGCGTGCACGTTGCAACGCCTCCGAGCTGAGCCCAGAATCCTGAAACATATCCTCGGCATAGACCAGCGCAAAATCACCCACCAAGATGGCGACCGACGTACCAAAGAATTCCGGATCCCCTAAGAAATCAGATTCCCGGTGGAGGCGCTCTGCTTCCCGATGCACCGTTGGTTTCCCGCGCCGGGTATTCGACGCGTCAATGATGTCATCGTGGATAAGTGCGCAGGCCTGGATAAACTCCAGCGAGGACGCCGCGCGCAGCATGGCCTCAGGGGATTCCGAGCCGCGGCCTGCGGCGAGGTAACCCGCCCACGCATACATGGGGCGCATTCTTTTTCCGCCATCGAGGACGAATGATTCCAAGAAGCTCATGGCGGTACTGACCGGGGCGCCGATCTCTGCCACGTGATCCCGGCGCTGATCCAAGAAGATGGCCAGTTTTTCGCGCACCGCGCCGGGGATATCCGCAAGCTCAGGAATATTCGTCATAGTCACACCTCCACACGATACCGCCTAGGGCCAAGAAGAAATAACGCAGGTTTATAGCGGCAGGCTCACTCCCAAAATGGCGAAGGGCCGGGGATCCGCGGGGTAGCGATGGTGACGCACGACATCAAAGAAGCCCACAGACCGGTAGAGGCGAAACGCCCCGTTGGCTTCCTGTGGCGCCTCCGGTGTTGATAATAAAGCGTATTGGGCAGGGATATTCCACAGCAGCCCTTTAAGTAGCTGCCTGCCTAAACCGTGTCCTTGAAAGGCCGGTAGCACGTGTACTTCGGCTACTTCAAAGTAATTGCGCAGCATGCGCCATTCGGACTCCGTTGGGCCGCCATTTCGGCGCAGGGCTCGGCGCAGCTCGGAATCCCACCAGCTATCCGGTGATCCCAAAAATCCATATGCCACGCCCACGACGCCGTTGTCATGCGTGGCGATAAGCGCTGTAAACCCTGGGCGCATGGAATCCGCCCGCCAATGGTCAACACTGCGCGAAAACGTGACCGGGTCATATCCCATGGCCTCGATGTATATCTCCACGAGCTGAGGAGACAACATTGAGAATTCTTGCGGGGTTAAGCGGCGGATTTCGAAACTCACGGTATCTATCTCACCAGATACGTGCGGCTACCGGCGGACGAGGGTGGGGTGGGGTTATTCCATCGAACATTAAAAACTATCGAACAATGTTCGATACGCAGAGAGGTATGGCTGGTAAAACTCTTGAATGATTCGAACAAGTGACCTATAATAGAAACTAGATGTCCAGTCGGCTGCTTAAAGTCAACGGCAGTCGAACACGGTTAGTTATTGGCGCACTACAGGAGAAAAACAATGGCACAGATTATTTCGGCAACGCAGTCCCGCACTACCGGTCGCTTCACTGGTAAGCGGGGTGCGAAGCGGGCACACTTTTTATTTCAAGCCCGCGAGCTTTTAGATCAGGCGAGAAGCTACGCGGCGGAGGGTCGCTTTGATCAGGCGTTAGAGGTGGCCTATCAGTCTGCATTGCGTACGGCTGGCGCGCGGGTAGCGGTATCGGTGGTCTCTCGTCGCCGGCGCCTGCCAACGAGCGCGTGGGATCGCTTGGCTCTAATCGGGGCCGAAGAAAAGCAGTGGGCGGAGGCTTTCAAGTCCTATTCTCGCACTCGCGCCCGGGTTGCATCTGGCCTGGATGCAACTCCGGATGAGGAGTATGTCTACGGATTAATGCAGCAGGCAGCGCAGTTTTTAGATGAGAGTGAAGCCGAGACAATTCTGGGCTCTTTTGCGGCATAACCGCGGCATAATCACTGCTGAGAGGAATAACTACCTTTTGGGGAACATACTGGTTACTCTGGACGTTAGTATTGGTAGAAGATATATCGGCCGAAGCCCAGTCCCTAGTTGGAGGAAAAGTGTCTCTTTCTGAACAGGAGCAACGCACGCTCCGTGAAATAGAGGAATCGTTATTAGCGGACGATCCTAAATTTGGCGCTTCTGTGTCTGAATCTACCTCGATCGGCGGTTCCGGCGGCGCTTTTACCCTGCGTGGGGTTGCGCTCATCGTGGTTGGTCTGTGCATGCTCGTCGGCGGCGTGGCCTTGGCGCAGCAAAACTTGTGGTTTATTGCGCTGTCCATCGCCGGATTCCTTGTCATGTTTGCCTCTGGTGTGTGGATGCTTCGTGGCGACCAGCCCGCTAGCACAGGAAAGAAAAAGTCCACTAATGGGCGGACAAAGAAGGCAGCGTCATCCCGTAGTAATGGAGTAGGCAGCAAGCTGGAAGAAAACTTCCGTCGGCGCTTTGAGGAGAGCTAACCGCGAACTTTTCATTTCCCCAGTCACCATAAAGGGTGGCTGGGGATTTTTTATGGCTCACCAAAATTTCCCACTTTGCCCCACCTTCTTACCAAAACTGCGGTGCGGTGGGGGATTATGGGCGCTGGAGGGGGAAATACCTGGGCTCTATGCAGGCAATGCGCTGTAAGTGGTGTATGGGGTGAAGTAATTTTGATGTTGTAGGTGGGATTAAAGGGGTGGATCTCCGGGGTTGTCAAGGTGGAGCGCGGGAAATCTGCCCACCGTAAAAACACCCTTTTAACTGCACATACGTTTTGAGTTATTAAGAATATAGCGATTTAAGTGGGGCATGTGGGGGAAAGTGGGGTAGAGTGGGGCGCAGCGGAGGAATGGGGTTGAAAAACTCTCTTCTGACGTGAGGGAATCCGGAGTTGTCGAGTGAGGAAGGTGGACGCCGGGATGTTTCTCGGAACCTACACTCCGAAACTTGATGACAAAGGGCGCTTAACGCTTCCTGCAAAATTTCGTGATGAACTCGCAGGTGGCCTGATGGTCACTAAGGGGCAAGACCATTCTTTGGCCGTGTACCCGCGCGAAGAGTTCGCCGAACGCGCACGGAAGGCTGCGGCGGTTTCTCGAACCAATCCGGAAGCACGCGCTTTCATTCGTAACTTGGCGGCAAGTGCGGACGAACAGCGGCCCGACGGGCATGGTCGCATCACCTTGTCCGCAGGCCACCGTGAGTACGCGGGCTTGTCCAAAGAGTGCGTGGTGGTTGGCTCGGTAGATTTCCTTGAAATTTGGGATGCAGCCGCGTGGGCTGAGTATCAATCGCAAACTGAAGATGCTTATTCGGCAGCAGATGCCGATGACGTACTTGCGGGCTTGCTGTAGAAGCCCGCATCTCGAGTGCGTGTAAGGACTCTGTCCGAGGCGGATGATTCTGGTGTACTTCCCCGATATCAGAAACCTGCCTCGGACAGGGCCCTATATGCACTCGTCGTGCTTTCCACGATAGGAAGTCCTGCACAGCGGAAATAAGAAAGGGGGACGCGGGGAGACATGGCTACAACTGACCTTAATTACGATGTGGCGGATAACCACGGCCATGTGCCGGTCATGCGCGAGCGCATGGCAGAGCTCCTGCGCCCCGGGGTAGAGGATGCGGGCTCGCAGGCTGTGCTTGTCGATGCCACCTTGGGCGCCGGCGGCCACAGCGAGTACTTCCTCCAGACCTTTCCGCAGGCGCGCGTTATCGGTGTGGATCGCGATGAGCAGGCATTGCGCAATGCTTCGGCCAGGCTAGAGGCCTTCGGCCCGCGTTTTTGCGCGGTTAATGCTCGCTTCGATGAGCTCGGCACCGCCATTGCCCAGGGCGAGGGCGATATCTTTGAAGCTGCCCGCGCCCACGGTATTGCGGGAGCCCTCTTTGATTTGGGTGTTTCTTCCATGCAGCTGGATCAAGCAGAGCGCGGCTTTGCCTATAAGACGGATGCGCCGCTGGATATGCGGATGGATCCGAGCCATGGACTTACCGCCGCTGACGTACTCAATACGTATTCGCACGGGGACTTGGCGCGGATTCTTAAGACCTATGGTGACGAGCGCTTCGCGGGCAAGATTGCCTCCGCCGTGCTCAAGGAGCGCGAGAAGGAACCTTTTAGCACCTCGGGCCGACTGGTTGAGCTTCTTTACTCGACCATTCCGGCGGCAACGCGCCGCACGGGTGGGCATCCCGCAAAGCGCACATTCCAAGCGCTGCGGGTAGAGGTCAACCGCGAGTTGGAGGCCATTGAAAATGTGCTTCCCGTTATTACAAATGCGCTTTCCATTGGGGCGCGCGCGGTCTTTATGAGCTACCAGTCCTTAGAAGACCGCCTCGTAAAAGCGGCATTCAAGGACCTTTCTACGTCCACTACGCCTGCCGGCTTGCCGATGGACCTGCCGGGTACCGCACCGGAATTCGCCACGGTTACCCGTGGGGCCGAAAAGGCATCTCAGGCGGAAGTAGAAGAAAATTCCCGCGCCGCGTCGGTGCGCGTGCGCGCCCTAGAACGGCTTGAAGGCACGCCAGAATTTTTAACCCCGGGAGGCAAGAAATGAGCACTATCCCACGCCGAAACCAGCACTTAACGGATAGCCGCGACAGGGAGGCCACTCGCAGCATGGGCGCCAGCCGAGACTTCACCACCGGAATCGATACGGGAGCGCCGACCGCAGTGCGCGAGCGCACCTCCACCAGGACCACTGGCAAAACGGCGCGCCGCACGGCCCCTAGCCGTACCCGGGTGCCGCACCGCGGGCCGAACCGGCTTGGTTCGAAGCAGGTCGTCAGCTTCCGCGGCCGGCGGCTGCAACAGCAGACGAAGCAGAATAACGCTTTTGTCCGAGTTGCCGTCTTGGCCGTTACCTTGCTCATTGGCGGGGTAGTGCTGGCCATGTGGCTCTCTGGTTTGTCCACCTCACAGACGTTTAAAATCCAGCAGCTGACGGTGCAGGAATCGCAGTTGGATAATCAGATTGAATCGCTGAATCGGGACGCCGAAAACTTGAGCTCCTCGGCTGATATTGCCCGCCGCGCGGATGAATTGGGCATGGCAGTGCCCAAGCAACCCGGCGTGACTGAGGTAGGCGGGGATGGAGAGATCATCGCCAAGCGCGAAGGCACCCCGGATACGGAAAAGCTTATCGATGTCAACGGTGAACCCATCCGCCCGGGCCAAGCCTCGAGCGATCCAAAGGATACGGAGGGGATGTCTGATTCCCTCAACGCTGTGCCGCGCGGACAGCAGCAACATGCCCGCGGCAACGATGCGGACGAGAACCGGGATGAGCACCGTGGCAGCGATGACGACGAAAACCGCGATAACGCCAGCGATAGTCGCCCCAACCTTCCCGCCCGCGCGCCGTACACCAGCCAGGCCGATTAAACGGACAGAATAAGTGGTGAAATTCTCTGTGCTCGCGCGTGGTAGCGCGGGCACTGCCCATCTTGTAGGGCACAATCGATACACGCAAGAACCTGTGGCGGCGAAGGGAAGGTGACTGAACACCGTGACTGCACCGAATAATGGTGGCAACCGTGGACACCGTCCGCGGCCGCGCCGCGCTGCTAGCTCTGTTGTGCCCCAAAAAGCGATCATGCGCCAGCGCCTGCGCATCATTTTGACCTGTGTCGTCGTCGCCACCGTCGCTTTGGGCGGCCGCCTTGCTTGGGTGCAATTGGTCTGGGGTCCAGACCTTGCGGCGAAGGCTGTTACCCAGCGCGAACGCGTCTACATCGACCCCGCCCGCAGGGGAGAGATCTTGGACCGAGATGGTCAGCGTTTGGCCTATACGATGAAGTCTCGTTCCTTGACTGTCTCTCCCACGCGCCTGCGCGATGAACTGAAAGAGCAGGCGAAAATGGAAGCCACGTCCGAGGGGAAACTCGAGGGCATGGATGACAACAAAAAAGAGGAGTACCTCACCAAACAAATGGAGGACAAACTCAAGGAGATGTCTGAGGGCATTCCGAAGATGATTGAGGATTCGGGTGCCTCTGCCTCCAAGGTGGATGCGGACGATATTAAAAACAAGCTCAAAGCCGATACGCAGTACGAGGTCTTGGTCCGCAATGTGGACCCAGATGTTGCCGTAGAGATTTCCAATAAGTACCACGGTGTGGCGGCGGACCGGCAGGATATCCGCCAGTACCCGAATGGGGCGATTGCAGAAAACGTCGTGGGCAAGGTCTCGATGGATGGCCACGGCCAATTTGGCTTTGAGGCAGCCCGTGATACCGAGCTGACCGGCATTGATGGGCAGTCAACGGAGGATGTCTCCACCGATGGGCAGGTTATCCCCGGCACCCTGCGCGATGTCGTGGATGCCGTTGACGGCCGCGACGTCACCCTCACCCTCGATTTGGATCTGCAGACTTACGTCCAGCAAAATCTGGAAAAGGCTAAGGCCAATTCGCAGGCGGAGGGTGCCGAGGCTGTAGTGCTTGATGCCGCGACGGGCCAGGTGCTCGCCATGGCTAATACCGATACGGTGGACCCGAATAAGAATATCGAAGACCAGCTCAAAGAGGGCAAGGACTTTGAGAACCGCAGCATCTCCCACCCCTATGAGCCGGGATCCGTTGCCAAGATAGTGACGGCGGCAGCCGCATTGCAGGAGGGTATCACTACTCCGGACGAGGTGCACCAGGTTCCGAGCTCCATCGACATGGCTGGCGTGACCGTCAACGATGCCTGGACTCACGGCACCGAGCCGTATACCACCACCGGCATCTTTGGTAAGTCCTCCAACGTGGGCACCTTGATGATCGCGGATAAGCTCGGGCCTGAGAAATATGCGGAGTACCTGAAGAAGTTTGGTTTGGGCGCTAACACGGGCATTGAGCTGCCGAATGAATCCGCCGGCACGGTGCCAGACCAAGAGCAGTGGTCAGGCGGCACCTTTGCCAACTTGCCCATCGGCCAAGGTCAGGCGTGGACGACGCTGCAGATGGCTAGCGTGTACCAAGCGTTGGCCAATGGCGGCGAGCGCATCGAACCGCGCATCATCGACGAGATCAAAGACCCCGATGGCGAAACGGAAAAGCTGCCCGAGCCAAAGAAGACCCAGGTAGTAGACAAGGAAACCGCCAAAACTACGGTGGATATGTTCCGCGCCGTCTTCCAAGATGACGATGCCGGGGTGCAAAACGGTACGGCCGCTAATGCCCAATTGGATGGCTACCAGCTCTCCGGCAAGACCGGTACCGCGCAGAAGGTGGACCCGAATTCCGGGGCGTATTCTAATTCCGCGTACTGGATTACCTTCGCGGGCATTGCGCCTGCCGATGACCCACGTTTCGTCGTCGCAGTCATGCTCGATGAGCCTAAGTCCGGCGTGGAAGACAATGGTGGTGGCGGCCAGTCCGCGGCCCCCATCTTCCGGGATATTTCTTCCTGGCTGCTCAATCGCGACAATATTCCGACCTCGACACCAGCGCCGCGGATGACCCTGCGGGAACAATAGGAGCTTGAAATGTCTGTTTCCTTAGAAAAACTTGCGCAGCTTTCGCACGGACGCGTCATCGGTGATGGCACCGTTGAGGTCAGCGCGTGCGGATTGGATTCCACCAGCCTTCCCGAAGGCGCATTATTTGCCGCCCTTCCGGGCACGCGCGTGCACGGCGCGCAGTTCGTCGGGGATACCAAGGCGGGCGCGGTGCTTACCGATGCCCCCGGGCTCGACCACCTCCGCCAGGCCAACGAGACTCGGCCGATCATCGTGGTAGACGATATCCGCTCCGTCTTAGGCCCCATCGCCGCAGAAATCTATGGGCACCCCACTCGCGATCTTACGGTCTTGGGGATTACCGGCACGTCCGGCAAGACGACGACTAGTTACTTGTTGGAGGCTGGTCTCTTGCAGGCTGGCCACTCCGTAGGCCTTATCGGCACGACCGGCACCCGCATCAATCGCACGCCGGTGCCCACCTCCTTGACCACGCCGGAAGCCCCACGGCTGCAAGAGCTTTTCGCCCGCATGAAGGACGAGGGTGTTACCCACGTAGTCATGGAGGTGTCCTCCCACGCTTTGGAGCTCGGCCGCGTGCGCGGCACCAACTTTGCCGTGGCTGGGTTCAGCAACCTCAGCCAGGACCACCTGGATTTCCATCCCACGATGGAGGAGTACTTTTCGGCCAAGTCCCGGCTATTCCTAGGTGAGCAGGCCGCCGAGCGCGCGGTCATCTGCGTTGATGATGAGTGGGGTGAGCGTCTGCACGGAATGGTAGAAGACGCGGATACCCCGGTTACGACGGTGGCTACGCGCGCAGGCGATGCCACGATCTCCGCCCAGCAGACGGCCACCGAGGCTACCGGTGCACAGGAGGTTGACCTCAACCTAGATGGCACCGACTATTCCTTCCGGCTACCGCTGCCCGGCGAATTCAATATCTCCAACGCCGCGCTCGCCCTAGGGATGGCTACTGCGGTGGGCGAAGACCCGCAGGTCTTTTTGACCGGCGTGGAAAACGTCGCCGTTCCGGGCCGCATGGAAAGGATCGACCGCGGTCAGGACTTCGTGGCCGTAGTGGATTATGCCCACAAGCCCGCAGCCATTGCTGCAGTGCTCGATACCCTGCGCCTGCAATTGGAGGGCACCTCCGGGCGAGTGGGTGTCGTCGTCGGCGCCGGCGGTGACCGCGATAGCACCAAGCGCCCGATTATGGGAGAGGCTGCGGCCACCCGGGCGGATCTCACGGTGGTCACCGATGATAACCCGCGCACCGAAGACCCCGCCGCAATCCGCGCGGCGGTTATCCAGGGCGCCCGGGAAGCTGCGCCGGACGCCGATATCCGAGAGCAGGGCTCGCGCGCACGCGCCATTGATGAAGTCGTGGATTGGGCGCAGCCGGGCGATGCCATCATCGTCGTCGGCAAGGGCCACGAGGTAGGCCAGCTTGTGGGCGAGCGCACCCTGCACTTTGATGACCGAGAGGAAATGGCGCGCGCCATTGAGGAAAAGCTGGCAGGAACGGCGCATCGCGATACTCTTAGGGATACGAAGGAGTAGTAATGATTCCACTTTCTATTGGAGATATCGCCGCGATAACCGGCGGTAGCCTGGATAGCGTTGATGATCCCGATGAACGCGTGACCGGTTTCGTGGAGTTTGACTCGCGCAAGGTCACCAGCGGCAGCTTGTTCGTAGCCCTGCCGGGTGCCCGCGTCGATGGCCATGATTTTGCTGAAAAAGCCATAGAACAAGGCGCCGTGGCCGTGCTGGCCGCTCGGCCGGTGGGGGTACCGGCGGTCATCGTCAAGCCCCAAGGCCGCGTGACTGGTGATTCCGCGAATGCGGATATTTATGCCAATGATGAGGATGGTTCCGCCGCGGCTGTGATCGGGGCATTATCCGATCTCGCACGCGAGGTGACCTCCCGCCTCGCCGCAGAGCAAGGCCTGGATATTGTCGGCGTTACCGGCTCCGCGGGCAAGACCTCTACCAAGGATCTGCTGGCCACCATCTTCCGCGCCGAGGGCGAAACCGTCGCCCCGCCCGGCTCTTTCAATAACGAGGTGGGCCTTCCTTATACCGCCCTGCGCTGCGATGAGCATACGCGTTTCCTCGTGGCGGAGATGTCCGCGCGCGGGATTGGCCATATTCGCCACTTGACCGAGATCACGGCCCCTACGGTGGGCGTGGTGCTCAACGTGGGCACCGCCCACCTGGGGGAGTTTGGCTCGCGCGAAAATATCGCCCAGGCCAAGGGCGAGCTCATTGAGGCCCTGCCCGCCGCGGCAGACGGCGGGGTAGCGGTGCTGAATGCGGACGATCCCTTCGTGGCTTCTATGGCACCGCGCACGCAGGCCAAGGTGGTATTTTATTCCGCCAATCGACCGCAAGCCGCGGATGCGCAGTACTATGCCACAGACATTGAGCTTGACGATGTCGCCCGCCCGTCCTTTACCTTCCACGCCCCTGGCGTCGCGCCGATGGAGATTAAACTGCAGGTCTTTGGAAAGCACCAGGTCTCCAACGCCCTGGCTGCGGCCGCAGCGGCCATCGAATCGGGCGTGGAACCCACGGTTGTCGCGCGTGCGCTCAGCGGACACCAGACGAGTTCGGCGCACCGTATGGACGTGCGCACCCGCCGCGATGGCGTCACCGTCATCGATGACTCCTATAATGCCAACCCGGATTCGATGCACGCGGCGATTGCCGCCTTGGCCTATACCTCCGCGGCCCGTCCCGATGCCCGCTCCATCGCGGTGCTCGGTGAGATGGGCGAGCTCGGCGGCGAGGCCGTCGAAGCCCACCGCATTCTTGGATCGGTGCTCTCGAAGTACCATGTGGATCACCTCGTCGCGGTAGGAGAAGGAGCCCATACCGTAGCCATGGCGGAGGCCGCGCACGCGCACGGCATCCAGACTGAACTTTGCCCCGATATTGAGGCCGCGACGGCGGCCGTGGACAATATCTTGCGGGTAGCCCCTGCTGGGGTGGAGGATTGGTTCGCGCGCACGGCCAAGGACGTCGTCCTCGTGAAATCCTCGAATGCCCAGCGCCTGTGGCGCGTGGCAGAACAGCTCAATCGCCGATAGTCCCTATCTCAAGGAGAAAGATCTCTAGCAATGACTCAGATCATTATCGCGGGCGTCGTTAGTTTCCTCGTCGCGATTTTTACCACCCCAGTTTTGGTTCGGTATTTTTCTGGCGTCGGAAAAGGCCAAGAAATCCGCGAAGACGGCCCGCAGCTCCACCTGCGCAAGCGGGGCACCCCGACGATGGGCGGACTGGCGATCCTGCTGGCCATCACCGTGGCCTACCTCATCGTGGGAATTTATGCCCGCGCGACAGGCAACGGTGGATTTAGCCCCTCGGGGTTATTGGTCTACTTCTTGACCATGGGACTCGGCGGACTGGGTTTTGCTGATGACTTCATCAAGCTGTTTAAAAAGCGCAACCTCGGCCTTAATAAAACAGCGAAGCTGGTAGGACAGCTGGCCATCGCGCTCATCTTCGGCATCCTCGCCCTACAATTCCCGGATGCCAATGGGCTGACCCCGGCCTCGACCAACCTGTCCTTCGTCCGCGACTTCGACACCTTCGATATTGCCGTCGGCGGCGCCGTTATTGGCACGATCATCTTCTTGGTCTTTTTGTACCTGCTCATCGCCGCGTGGTCGAATGCGGTCAACCTGACCGATGGCCTCGACGGCCTCGCCGCCGGTACCACGGCGATGGTGATGGGTGCCTACACGCTCATTAGCTTCTGGCAGTTCCGCAACTCGTGCTCGATTTCCCCGGCCGCCGGCTGCTACGAGGTCCGCGATCCTCTTGACCTCGCGGTTCTCGCAGCGGCGGGCCTAGGCGGTTGCCTCGGCTTCCTGTGGTGGAATGCCGCACCGGCGAAAATCTTCATGGGCGATACCGGTTCGCTCGCGCTCGGTGGCCTCGTCGCCGGCCTGTCTGTGACCACCCGCACCGAGCTGCTGATGATCATCATCGGCGCCATCTTCGTCATCGAGACGGTCTCCGTAGTCATCCAGATCGTGGTCTTCCGCACGACGGGCAAGCGCTTTTTCCGAATGGCGCCCATCCACCACCACTTTGAAAACGGCGGCTGGGCCGAAACCGCGGTTGTCACGCGCTTCTGGCTTTTAAGCGCAATGGCCGCAATGGCGGGCATCTGCATCTTCTACGGCGATTGGCTCTCTGCAGTCAGCTTTGGAAACCTGCAATAAAGTTTTGGCACTAGATACTTAAGGATTGAGGCACTCATCATGGCTGAGCTACCACCTTTTCTGCGCGGGCGCGTCCTCGTCGCAGGAGCCGGCGTCTCTGGCCGTGGGTGCGTGGCGATGCTCGCGCGCCTAGGCGTAGATACCACCGTCGCCGATTCCAACGCAGCGGCCTTAGCGGCCTTGGCAGAAGAGTTCGGCGTAGCGACCGTATCGACCGACGCTCCAGCACCGGGTGAGTATGACCTGGTGGTGACCTCGCCGGGATGGCGGCCCGATTCCGCCCTCTTAGACTCCTTCCAGGCCGCAGGCGTGGAGGTCATCGGCGACGTCGAGCTGGCCTACCGTCTCGACCGCGCCGAGGTTTTCGGCTCACCTCGCACCTGGCTCGTAGTCACCGGCACGAATGGCAAGACCACTACCACGGGAATGCTGACCCAGATCATGCAGGCCGATACCGCCCGCAGCGGGCTACGCGCACAAGCCGTGGGCAATATTGGGGTCTCGCTTTTTGATGCCCTGACCGCCACCCCGCGGGTAGACGTGCTGTGCGCCGAGCTTTCGTCCTTCCAATTGCACTGGTCCAGCGAGCTGCGCCCCGATGTCGGCGTGCTGCTCAACGTGGCCGAAGACCACTTGGATTGGCACGGGTCCTTCGATGCCTACGCCCGCGCCAAGGCCAAGGCCTTGCGCGGCACTCGCGCCGTGGTGGGCAAGGACGATGCCGCGGCGGGCAGCTACGCCGAAGGAATCGACGGCGTGTACGGCTTTACAGCCGGCGAACCGGTTGCCGGTGAGGTAGGGGTGAGCGCCGGGCGCCTGGTCTCCAGGCTGGACGGAGAGGATGCCATAGATCTCGCCTCCGCCGAGGGAATCGAGCCGGCGGGCCTTGCAGGTGTCCTCGACGCGGCGGCTGCCGCGAGCGTGGCGCGGTTGGCGGGTGCCAGCCCCGCCGCCATTCAGGAGGGCCTGGCCGCCTACGCGGTGGCTGGTCACCGCGGCGCCGTGGTACACGAGTACGGCGGGATTTCCTTTATCGATAATTCCAAGGCCACCAACCCGCATGCGGCCGATGCTGCCCTAGAGGGATTCGATTCTGTTGTCTGGGTCGCCGGCGGGCAGCTTAAGGGCGCGGATGTGGATGAGCTCATCGCTACTCACGCCGCGCGGTTGAAGGCGGCGGTGCTGGTGGGCATCGACAAGAGCATTATTGCTAAAGCGCTGGCCCGCCGCGCCCCGCAAACCCCGGTTGAGCTCATCGAGGCTACCGACCCGGAGGCAGCGATGAACGCTGCAGTGCGCGCAGCCGTGCAACACGCCGAGGCAGGCGATACCGTCCTCTTGGCGCCGGCTGCGGCATCGTTGGATATGTACACCGGAATGGCCCAACGTGGCGACCTTTTTGCCGCGGCAGCGCGGGATATCGCCCGCGCGCATTAGACCTTTTTAAAAAATTAGGAGACTTCATGACGGCCACCTCCCCGCAGCGCCCCCGGGCAAAGAGCCTGCGCGAGCGCATTAGTGATGTGCGCGAACAAGCCCGCCAACAAGCCGGGCTGGATTATCAGCTGCTGCGCCTAATTATCTTCTCGCTCATTGGCATTGGCGTGGTTATGGTCTTTTCCTCGTCCATGGCTACGTCGCTGACAGAAGATGGTGGCGTGTGGAACCAGGCGCTGCGGCAAACCGCCATGGTCATCATTGGTTTGGGCGCATTCTGGCTCGGCCTGAAAGTTTCCCCGCATACGCTGCGCAAATTCATCCCGTGGCTTTTGGCCCTTTCTATTTTGCTGTTGATCGCGGTGCTCATCCCGGGCGTCGGTACCGGCCGCGAGGAGGTCGGCTCCCAGTCGTGGATTTATATCGGCCCGATTTCCCTGCAGCCTTCCGAGCTGGCGCGCATCACGGTAGGAATGTTCGGCGCCTCGGTCTTGGCGGATAAGGAACACCATTCCCTCAAGCTCTCGGACCCGTTCATGATGTACTCGCTCATCGCGGGCTTGATGTTCCTGCTCATTGTGGGACAGGGCGACTTAGGCATGGCCTTGTCCTTTGCCCTCGTGGTGGTTTTCACGCTCTTTTTCGCTGGTGTTAACAGGCGCGTGCCCATCATCATCGGCATTCTCTGTGCGCTGGGCTTGGTCGCCGTTTTCCTCATCGGCGGCTTCCGCTCCCACCGTTTCCACACCTATTTCGATGCACTCTTTGGCAATATCTCCGATACCCAGGGCACGGGCTTTCAGTCTTACCAGGGCTTTCTCTCGCTTGCCGATGGCGGCTTCTGGGGCGTTGGCCTCGGCCAATCCCGCGCCAAGTGGTTCTACCTGCCAGAAGCCAAGAACGACTTCATCTTCGCCATCGTGGGCGAGGAGCTCGGCCTGTGGGGCGGGGCACTAGTTATTTTCCTCTTCGCCGCCTTGGGCTATGTGGGGCTGCGCACGGCGACCCGCGCGCAGAACCAGTACCAATCCCTGCTGGCTGCGACGCTGACCATCGGCGTGGTGACCCAGGCGTTTATCAATATCGCCTACGTCGTTGGCTTGTTGCCGGTGACCGGTATTCAGCTGCCGATGATTTCCGCGGGTGGTACGGCGGCAATTATCACGATTGGCTCGATGGGCATTTTGTGCAACGTCGCGCGCCACGAACCGATGCAGATTTCTGCCATGCAGAACTTTGGGCGCCCACTGTTTGATCGCCTCTTTTTCATTGGTGAGCCGCAGGCGCCGACGGCGAGGAAGCCGAAAAAGCGGGGCCGGCATGCTCAGCCGCAGGAGCCCCGTCCGCGGGTGCGCGACGAGCGCTACGGCCGGCCGGTGACCGGAAGTGGGCGGAGGTATCCGCGCGCCGAGCACCGCCCGAGGCGGTAGGCGCTGGTAGCCTTTAGGCTATGAATTCCACGCCATTTTCCGTCGTCCTTGCAGGTGGCGGCACTGCAGGACATATTGAGCCCGCACTTGCCGTCGGTGAAGCTTTACGCGAGCGCTACGGCGCTCGGATTACCGCATTAGGGACCGAAAAGGGGCTGGAAAGCGATATTATTCCCGCCCGCGGCGTGGACCTGCGCCTGATTACCCCCGTGCCGATTCCCCGCAAGGTGAGCACCAACCTGGCCAAGCTGCCTGTCAAGCTCGCACGCTCTGTCCGCCAGGCGCGGAAGGTCTTAAAGGATGTGGAGGCCGATGTCGTATTCGGTACTGGCGGTTACGTCTCTGGGCCCGCCTATATAGCGGCGAAGACCTTAGGCATTCCCTTTTACGTCCTCGAGACCAATGCCCTGGCGGGCATGGCCAATAAGCTGGGCGTCAAGCTCGGCGGCATTGGGCTCAACGCCCACGCCAATTCCGGCATGGAGGGCGAAGTCATCGGCATCCCGGTGCGCCCAAGCCTGGCCGCGGCTGCCGCGGATAAGGACGGGAATACCGCCGCGGATGCCCGCACGAAGTGGGATTTGGCGCAGCTGCCCACCATCCTCATTACCGGGGGCTCCCAGGGCGCAGCCAGCATCAACGGTGCTGTGGCGGGCGCAGCGGAGGACCTCACTAAGGATTTCCAGCTCCTGCACGCCTATGGCAAGAAAAACGAACCGCCCAAGCCGCACCCGAACTACGCCGCTCTGCCGTATATCGATGATATGGCCGGCGCGCTGGCTGCAGCGGACCTTGTGGTGTGCCGCTCGGGCGCGATGACGGTGGCTGAGGTCACCGCCGCGGGCCTTCCCGCCATCTACGTCCCGCTGCCGCACGGCAACGGCGAGCAAGCGTTGAACTCGCGCGAAATGGTAGAAGCCGGCGCTGCGGTGCAGATTCCCGATGCCGAGTTGGATCCCGAGCGCCTTATCGAAGAGGTCCGCGCCATCCTTGATAACCCAGAGCGCCTGGAATCCATGACGCGGGCCGCAGACCAGTCCACAGCGGGGGATGCGGCGCACATCATCGCTGATCGCATCGCCACCCGCGTGAAGGACGCAGAACTGCAGGCAGGAAAGAAGGATAAGTAAATGACCGATCCCGCACAGTACGATCTCAGCCGCGTCCACCTCATTGGCATCGGCGGCTCTGGGATGTCGGGTCTGGCCCGCATCCTCGCCGCACGCGGCGCCGTGGTTACCGGTTCCGATGTGAAGGACTCCACCCCAGTGGAGGTATTGCGTTCCATGGGCGCCAAGGTAGCCATCGGCCACGCTGCGGAAAACCTCAAGCTTTCCGGCGAGCTGCCCACCACCGTCGTCACCTCCTTCGCAGCGATTCCGCAGGATAACCCAGAGCTCGTCGCCGCGCGGGAGAATAATATTCCGCTCATTCGTCGCTCGGACCTGCTTGCCGCGCTGATGGAGGGCCACACCCAGGTGCTGCTGGCGGGCACGCACGGCAAGACCTCAACAACCTCGATGGCCGTCAGCGCCATGCAGCACGCGGGGTTGGATCCCTCCTTTGCCATCGGCGGTCAGCTCAATCGCGCCGGCACCAATGCACACGGTGGCACTGGCGAGGCCTTTGTTGCCGAGGCTGATGAGTCCGATGCCTCGCTCTTGCGCTATAGCCCCGATATTGCCGTCATTACCAACGCGGAGCCGGACCACCTTGACTATTTCCACTCCGCGGACGCCTATTTCAAGGTCTTTGCGGACTTCGCGGACTTGGTCACCCCGGAAACCGGTTACCTCGTTGTGTGCGCAGAGGACGAGCATGCCGCCGAGATCGGTGAGCAAGCACTTAGCCGCGGCATTAACGTCATCGGCTATGGCGGCGCGGAGAAGGCGCGCACTACCTCTGTGCCGCTTGCCGCAACGTTGACTGCGGAGGAGACCACCGCAGCCGGCATGGCGTGCACGGTGCAACTTTCCCTGCCCGGCGTGGAGGAATCCGTGAGCTACCAGCTGCAGATTCCAGGCCACCATATGGTGCTCAACTCCATGGCGGCGCTTATCGCCGGCGTGCTTTCGGGCGGCGAGCCCAGCACCATCGCGGAGGGACTCGCGGATTTCAGCGGCGTGCGCCGCCGCTTTGAGTACCGGGGCAGCGTGGACTGGCAGGGCGGTAGCGTCCGCGTCTTCGACGATTATGCCCACCATCCCACCGAGGTCGCCGCGGTGCTGCGGGCCGCGCGCGCTAAGGTCGCGGCCGAAGGCAATGGGGGCCGCGTCATCGCCTGTTTCCAACCGCACCTGTACTCGCGCACCATGGAATTCGACGCCGAGTTTGCGCAGGCGCTTGCGCTTGCCGATGCCGCCGTTGTACTCGATATCTACGGCGCCCGCGAGCAACCCGTGGAAGGCATTACCTCGCGCATTATTACCAATAAGATGCCGGAAGAGATGGAGGTTATCTTCGAGCCAGACTTTTCCGCCGCGGCCAAGGACGTGGTCTCCATCGCACAGCCGGGCGATATCATCTTGACCATTGGCGCCGGTTCTATCACCCTCGTGGCCGCGGAAATCCTCGATGAATTGCGGGCCCACTAGTGCGGGTGTCGAAGAAACTCATTTTCGGCATCGTCGGTGGCCTGCTTGCCCTCGTGCTGCTGGTGGCCATCGCGGTGTGGGCGCTGCCCATCTTTAAGGTGAAAAATTTTGAGGTAGAAGGCGTGCACCAACTCGATGCCGCCCAGGTGCAGGAGGCCGCAGGCGTGCCCGAGGGCGAAAATCTCTTGCGGGTGGACGCGCACGCGGCCGCCAGTGGAGTCGCCGGCTTGGACTGGGCGGATTCGGTGACGGTCTCGCGTGACCTGCCATCGACCTTGACTATCTCCGTGCAGGAACACAAGCCCGTCGCCTTCGTAAAGCGAGACGACACTACTTTCCTCATCGATGACAAGGGGGAGGAGTTTACCTCCGCAGAGCCTCCTGAAGGTGCGGTGGAACTTACCGGGGACATCGACAGTGGCTCCTCCGAGGCCCAAGACGCGGTGGCTGCCATTGCCGCGCTGTCTGATGACGTGCGCCACCACGTCGCCACCCTCGAAGTCACCGATTCCTATTCCTTGCAGTTCACTACCAAGGATGATCGCCGCATTTTCTGGGGTGCCAGCGATAAAAATAACGATGATAAGGCTCGCGCCTTCGCCACCGTGCTGAAGATGGAGGGCCAAGAATGGAATATCTCTAACCCTGAACTGGTCACTACCCGCGGATAGGGTAGATACCTCGGTGGAGGTTGAGATAGACCCGAAAAATTCCCTGCCGCGCCGCGCCCCCAGCGTATGCGCTGCAGGGTCTTTTATTTTCTCTCTCGGGTGGTGTCAATGGTGCGGAAGTGGCGGACAAAACCGCAGGCCAACAACCCTAAAGTGGTACTTGAGAGTCTCGACACGCGTAAAATGAGCATGAAAATTACAGGTGTGTCGTTAAAGATGGAGGGGAACGCGATTCACTCTGGTGAAGCGCATACAATCCTCGTTTAATGCACGTGCAGACTTAAAGTAGCGAAAGGTGAGACCTGCTCACATGATCTCTTCCAACAACAATCTCGCGGATATCAAGGTCGTCGGCGTCGGCGGCGGCGGCGTCAACGCCGTGAACCGCATGATCGAAGAAGGCCTGAAGGGCGTCCAATTCGTCGCCATCAACACTGACTCCCAGGCGCTGATTTTCTCCGATGCCGATACCAAGCTCGACATCGGCCGCGAAGCCACCCGCGGATTGGGCGCAGGCGCCAACCCTGAGGTGGGCAAGACCTCTGCGGAAGACCACAAGTCCGAAATCGAGGACGCCCTGCAGGGCTCCGATATGGTATTCGTTACCGCCGGCGAGGGTGGCGGCACCGGTACGGGCGCCGCTCCCGTTGTAGCTTCCATTGCGAAGAAGATGGGCGCGCTGACCGTGGGCGTTGTCACCCGCCCCTTCAAGTTCGAGGGCGCGCGCCGTACCCGCCAGGCTATGGCCGGCATCGAGGAGCTGCGCGAGGTCTGCGATACCCTCATTGTCATCCCTAATGACCGCCTGATGCAGCTCGGTGGGGAAGAGCTTTCCATCGTGGAAGCCTTCCGCGCGGCCGATGAGGTCCTCCACAATGGTGTCCAGGGTATTACCAACCTGATCACCATCCCGGGCATGATCAACGTCGACTTTGCTGACGTTCGCTCCGTCATGTCTGATGCCGGCTCCGCGCTGATGGGCATCGGCTCCGCACGGGGCGATAACCGCGCCATGACCGCCGCCGAGCAGGCCATCAACTCCCCGCTATTGGAATCCACGATGGAAGGCGCCAAGGGCGTGCTGCTGTCCATCGCCGGCGGCTCCGACCTGGGCCTGCACGAGGTCAACTCCGCAGCCTCCATGGTCGAAGAGCGCGCGGATGAAGACGTTAACCTCATCTTCGGCACCATCATTGATGACACCTTGGGCGATGAAATCCGCATCACCATCATCGCCACCGGTTTCGATGCCGAGGCTAATGCCGCTCAGGCAGCATCTTCACAGCGCGCTCCCGAGCAGCGCAAGCCCGGTTCGCTCTTTGATAACCGCGACCGCGAGTCCGGCAACTCCGCCACCCCGGCGCCTGCTCAGCCCGCGGCCGATGACTACGCACCGCGCCACTCCTATGAGCCACGCGCCGGCCAGGGTGGCGTGGAGGATCGCCGCGCTGATGAGCGCCGCGTAGACGATCGTCGCTACGACGACCGCCGCGTGGAAGAACGCCGCCCCGAGGAGCGCCGCAGCGAGTCTAGCGGCCTGTTCACCAACTCCGATCGTTTCCGCGAGGAGCGTCGCGAAGACTACCGCCTGTCCCGGCCAAGCCAGCGCCGCGATGATGATGGCGACGACGATCTCGATGTGCCGTCCTTCATGCGCTAAGCGCAAACCGCTACGCTGGTGTGCATGCCAGTAAACGAGGAACATCGCACCAGCCGCCCCGTCCGCATGGTTTTTACCAGCCGTGCAGGCGGGGCGTCTGCATATCCATATGAGTCTTTTAATCTTGGCGGCCACGTCGGCGACGATCCCACCAACGTGGCGGCTAACCGCGAGCGCCTCTTGCGCGTTATCGGGCTCGAAAACATTGTGTGGATGGAACAGCTCCATACAAATACGGTCACCGTCATCGATGGCCCGCAAGAGTCCCCAGTGCCAGCAACGGATGCGATTGTGACCACGCAACGCCGGCTTGGCCTTGGCGTCCTCGTCGCGGATTGCACGCCCGTGCTGCTTGTCGATGTCCCCGCCGGCGTCATCGCCGCCGTCCACGCCGGCCGGCTCGGTGCCCGCAACGGCATCGTGGTCAATACCGTGCGCGAGATGCAGAAACTTGGCGCTCAGCCGGAGCGAATCCAGGTGGTCATGGGACCCGCCGCATCCGGGAAAAACTACGAGGTGCCGGAAAACATGGCCAACGATGTCGAACGGCGCCTTCCCGGCTCGAAATGTAAGACCGCGACAGGGACGTGGGGCATCGACGTGCGCGCGGGGCTGATCCGTCAATTGATGGGCTTGGGCATTACCAATATCGATTCTGATCCGCGCTGCACCATTGAGGACACGGATTTCTTTTCTTATCGCCGCGAAGGAACCACTGGCCGCCAGGCCGGTGTGATTTGGTTGGAGGCTAATCATGAGTAACCGGAAACAAGAATTGGCAGATAATCTCGCCGCAACAAAAGAACACATTAGAGCCATTGCCGCCGAGCATGACCGCCCAGCACCGCAGTTATTGGTCGTGACCAAGTTTCACCCCGCAGAGGATATCGCCCTTCTAGCGGAGCTTGGGGTAGAGGATGTAGCGGAAAACCGCGAGCAAGAAGCCCGGGCAAAGGCGCAGAAACTAGACCAGCTGCGCTTTCACATGATTGGCCAGATTCAAACCAAGAAGGCCAACCACGTCGCGCGGTGGGCCACTAGCGTGCATTCGGTAGATTCGGCGAAACTGGCCAATGCGCTGGACCGTGGTGTGGGCCTCGCGCACGAGCGCGGCGAGCGAGATACTAACCTTCCGGTATTTATTCAGGTCTCCGCCGATGGCGATACCTCCCGCGGGGGAGTAATCCGCGAGGAATTGGATGAGGTGATTGAGGCCGTTGAGGCGGCGGAGCACCTAGAATTCGCAGGGCTTTTGGTGGTTCCTCCCCTTGATGCCGATGCGCGGGAGGTGTTTACTACAGTGCGCGCGGACGTGGATCGCCTCTCCGAACGCCTTGGCCGGCAGCTCAAACTATCGGCCGGGATGAGCGCGGATATGGATGCGGCGATTGCTGCGGGCACCGATATTGTGCGTGTCGGAACCAGCATCATGGGAAAGCGCCCAGTAGGTTAAAAATATCGCAAAAGCGCATTTCACAGCGTAAATCACATGAGTCACATCATTCACATTTGCGCGCTTGAACTTGAACAAATTTAGGTCAGAGGGAGACCCAAAAATGTCATTCATTGATAGGACGAAGAATTTCTTCGGGCTTGGTCCGATGGATTTCGAAGAAGACGACGCCTACTACAACGACGAGCCGCGTTACGCGGGCAACGGAGCGGCCACTTCTGCGGCCTACGCCCCGCGCCGCGCCCCGCAGGCTTATGAGCCAACCCCGGCGCCGGCGCCCGTCGAGGAAAAGTTCGTCCCGACTATCGTGGCAATCTCCCTGACCTCGTTCAACGATGCCGCCAAGGTGGGTGAGCCCTTCCGCGATGGCGATGCAGTGGTTTTTGAACTTACCGATGCCGAGCGCGGCACCGCTAAGCGCTTCATCGACTTTGCAGCGGGTCTTTGCTTCGGCCTAGAAGGCCGCATGCTCAACCTGTCGAAGGGTATGGATACCCAGCGCAAGGTATTCGCCGTCGTGCCGAAGTCCGCCGATATCGCCAAACCTGAATTGGAGCGCGCCGCCGGCCTGCGCTAGGAGCGCGGCCCAAGCACAACGACGCACACCCAATAACCCCCGTACGGAGCGCAATGCGCACGTGCGGGGGACTATTCGATAGGCTGAGTAATCGTGACTGAAATTGGAATTATTCTCATCTTTTTGGTGAGGGTTTATACATGGGTACTGATTGCCCGAATTATTATCGAGATGATCCAATCCTTCTCGCGGCAATTCAACCCCCCGCGCTGGTTCATGATCATCGCTGAACCCCTCTTCGCCATCACGGATCCACCGGTCAAAGCGCTGCGTCGGGTTATTCCTCCGCTGCAGATGGGCGGAATCGCGCTGGATGTTTCCGTCCTAGTGCTGTTTTTCATCCTGTCGTTCCTGACGCTTTTCCTGCAGCTTATTTTCTTGTAGGACAACCCCGCATCACCCCGTAACCTGTGGTAGACATTGAGAGTCAGCGTTACGTCCATTATTGTGGACTTTCGGTTACAATAAAATGCGATAACCCGTATCATGAACTACATATAACTTTGTGGGGAAGGTTTAAATAAACTGGAACCGCAGCTCCTAAGGCCCTGGAACCTCCGGGGTTGTATCAACTCGAAGGGGAAGACAAGTCATGCCACTGTCACCAGCTGATGTACACAACGTCGCGTTCAGCAAGCCGCCGATTGGCAAGCGTGGCTACAACGAGGATGAGGTAGATCAGTTCCTCGACCTCGTTGAGGATGCCCTTGCCCAATTGCAGGATGAAAATGAAGACCTGCAGGCGCAGGTGAGCGATCTTAGCTCCGGGGCCAAGGCCGGCGGAGCAGGGGCTGGTGCCGCAGCCGCCGCAAACTCTGGTGCAGATGAAGCAGCTCTGCGCAAGGAGATTGAGGCTAAGCTGCGTGCTGAGTATGAAACCAAGTTGGCAGATTCCAAGTCCGAGGTTTCTCGCGCTAAGGAAGAAACCAAGAAGGCCCAGGAGCAGGTCAAGGCCGCCCAGGCTGAGGCCGCAAAGGCAAAGGAAAGCGGTGCCGATGCCCCAGCAGCTGGTGCCACCGCTGCCGCTAATACCGCCGAGCTCAAGGCGGCTCGCGACGAAGCTGCGAAGGCTAAGAAGGAAGCCGAGGAGGCTCGTGCAGAGGCTAAGCAGGCTAAGAAGGAGCTGGAGTCTTCCCAGCGCGAGAACGAGAGCCTGAAGAAGTCCGCGTCTGCCGCTGGCTCCTCGAACTCGGCTGCCTCCAGCGCCGCAGCGGCCGCTGCCGGTGCTGGTGCGGCACAGGGCGCAGATGGCTTGGCTACCCCGGATACGCACATGCAGGCAGCCCGCGTGCTGGGCTTGGCCCAGGAGATGGCGGATCGTCTGACCTCTGAGGCTCGCGCCGAGTCTGAGTCCATGCTGTCTGAGGCCCGCACGGCTGCAGAAAAGCAGCTTTCCGATGCCGACTCTCGTTCCAAGGCACAACTTGCCGAGGCGCAGAAGAAGTACGACGCTCAGGTGCAGGATGCAGAAGCCCGCTCCAAGAAGCTGGTTTCTGAGGCAGAGTCGAAGGCTCAGCAGACCGAGTCCGATGCTTCCTCCCGTGCCGAGGCCCAGATTCGCCAGGCAGAGGAGAAAGCCGCATCGCTGCAGGCCGATGCCGAGAAGAAGCACACCGAAGTGATGAACACGGTCAAGCAGCAGCAGACCGCTTTGGAGGCACGCATTTCCGAGCTGCGCACCTTCGAGCGCGAGTACCGCACCCGCTTGAAGACCCTCCTCGAGTCCCAGCTGGAAGAGCTCGAGACCCGCGGAACCGCCGCACCAAACGGCGATGCCGGCAAGAACTAAGTAGCTGGTTGGCAGTAACTAAACTAAATTAGTTACCCGTAGCGCCCACACCTCTAGGGGAGTGGGCGCTATTGTGGTTTTATCCCCGCTATGATTGTTCCCATCGCTTCTTTTTAACCCCTGAGAGGAACTGCCATGCTCGTTGCCGCCCTCGTCCTCGCCCTCGTGGCCTTCGTGGCTTTGGTGACGTATGTCTTAAATACCGCCGATTGGGCGTTGTACCTCGTCTTCATCGCAGCGGGTTCTGGCATCGTTTTGTTTATCATCGACTGGGCGCGCAAGTACCGAACGGATAATAATGCCCTTGAAGAAGACTTGTCCCATGGATGGAAGCAGAACTAAGGCTCTTCACCGCTCACATCTGTCTAGGTCCGTTCACTTTCGGTGCGGCTTGGTTGAGTCGATCAAAGTGAGCGGCCAGAAAGAATTTCCACGCAATTACGGCATGCCAAAGTAGGCGCACGCCGGCGCCTCAACTGGCTGGGACCCGAGCCTCAGTAGCAATCGTGTCACCCACAACTTCTGCGGTTTATTGGATGACGGTTTCCTCGGATCCGGCGTCGAATTCCCAAACGGATCCCCCGCCGGGAATGCGCCACGAGCTTTCAGATGCTCCTGCCTAATCCGGAGGTTCCCACCGGATGGTCCCATTCCTGCGGACCAGGTGTCCGCGCAGTGGCGGGGCATTGGGATCATCGTCGTTGACCCCGTTGTGGTAGGCGCAGGCTGTGGATAAGTTACCTATATTGGTCAATCCACCGTGCAACCACGGTTCCAAATGATGGATTTGGCATTCGTCTGCGGGCTTATTGCACCGCGGCCACGGGCAGATGGGATTCTCTGCGGCGGCCATAAGGCGTTGTTTCGCATTGGCAAAGCGCTCCGTGCGGTATAGATTGACCGCTCCTTCAAAGGGGCTAATGAGGGTAATGAGCCCGCGTTCCTTGAGGGCGCGCTCTAGGTACTCGGCGCCAGTAAGAGTTGCCCCGTTGGTCATCTGCAGCTGGATTTCTTCGCCATCGCCATTGATGATGCGCACGTAGTCATCCAGGTTGACCAGGACATTGGTCATCACCGTGGTCTTTACGGCGGATCCGTCGCCGAAAAAGGTCTGTTCCACCGCCTCGAGCGGCTCCTTGCCGCTCTCTTTTAGCGCGGCATGCAGGTCCGCAATGAGCGAGGAGCGCGCATCGATGGCCAGGGTCCACGGCGCGTTCTTGCGGCGAATGATACGCACCCCAGGCTTAACCTTCTTCTTTTTCGCAGGTAGCTTGGATTTTGCCAGTTTTTCTAGGTCCGTCGTGCCGGCGTTGGTGGTGCAGAGCTGCTCGCGGAGAAGCCAGGCATCGAAAAGCGTGGGCATCTTGCGGGCATACTTTTCGATGATGGACAACGCCACGATGGAATGGCCATTGCGCCGGGCACCGTCCATGGCTCGCCGGCGCCGGCCGGTGAATTTGGTGTTTCCGCAATAAGCCTCTTTGAGCAGGATAAGCTCCCGCGCCGTGTGCTCCGGCGCACCATGCGCCCGCAGATCGTCCTCAGACAGGCCAGTGCACCCGGCGACGATATCCATCCCCGGGGCCATAGCTGCTAAGTAATTCTCGAGCGCGGTCATGCTTCATAATCTATGGCCGCGCGCAACCGCGTACAACAGGAAAATTTCTACCTGTGGATAACTTTTGTGCACAGCGTTCGTGTGGCGCTATACTGGCGGGCACATGCGATGATCCGGCTATCACCGGGGAAGCAATTCAGAAGAACGGCCATAAGGCTCAGTAGAACTGAACGGGTGGGACCGTTATCTCCTTCACCGAAACGAAGCGGAGCTTTTTAGCTCAAGCAGGGTGGTACCGCGAGCCATTGGCCCGTCCCTGCATCAAGTTACAGCGTGAAGGAAGATAATGGTGAAAAAGATTTACCCCAAGGTCGATATGACCGGCGGCTCGAGCCGCTTCCCGGATATGGAAGAAGAAGTCCAGAAGTACTGGAAGCAGGACGATACGTTCCAGGCCTCTTTGGAAAAGACCAAGGACTGCCCCGAATACATCTTTTATGATGGCCCTCCCTTTGCCAATGGCCTGCCGCACTACGGCCACCTGTTGACCGGTTACGTTAAGGACATCGTGCCGCGCTACCGCACGATGGCCGGAAATTACGTCCCCCGCGTCTTTGGCTGGGATACCCACGGCCTGCCAGCGGAGCTGGAGGCGGAAAAGCAGCTCGGGATCACCGATAAAGCCCAGATCGAGGACATGGGTCTAGATAAGTTCAACGAGTACTGCGCTAAGTCGGTGCTGGAATACACCGATGAGTGGGAAGATTACGTCAACCGCCAGGCTCGCTGGGTGGACTTTGACAATGGCTACAAGACCATGGATATCAACTTCATGGAATCGGTCATGTGGGCGTTCAAGGAGCTGTATGACAAGGGCCTGATCTACAAGGGCTTCCGCGTGCTGCCTTACTCCTGGGCGGAGCATACTTCTTTGTCCAACCAGGAAACGCGCTTGGATGATTCCTACAAGATGCGCCAGGATCCCACCTTGACGGTGACCTTCCCAGTCTCAGGTGCTCGCGAGGGCACCGCGGCGGAAAAGACGCTGGCGGAAAACCCCGCGCTTGCCGATGCCTCCTTCCTCGCCTGGACCACCACCCCCTGGACCCTGCCGTCCAACGAGGCGCTGGCGGTCCACCCGGAGGTCACTTACGCACTATTTAAGGCCACCGACGGCGAATTCGCCGGCCGCACGTTCATCATGGCCGAAAACCTGCTGGGCACCCTGGAAAAGGAACTGGGTGAGGCCGAGGTACTGGGGACCTTTACCGGCGCACAGCTCGAGGGCTTTAAGTACGAGCCAATCTTCGGCTTCTTCCCAGACCTGCGCAATGCCTACCAGGTGCTGTTGGCAGACTACGTCACCACCGAAGACGGTACGGGTGTTGTCCACCAGTCGCCCGCCTTTGGTGAAGACGATATGAATACCACCAACGAGTACGATATCGAGCTGGTGGTCCCAGTGGATGAGGACGGCAAGTTCACCTCCCAGGTTCCGCCGTACGAGGGCCAGCTGGTCTTCGATGCGAATAAGTCCATCATCAAGGACCTGAAAGCCGCTGGTCGAGTGGTGCGCCACGTGACCATTGAGCACTCCTACCCACACTCTTGGCGCTCGGGCGAGCCGCTTATCTACATGGCGCTGCCCGCATGGTTTGTAAAGGTCACCGAATTCCGCGACCGCATGGTGGAGCTCAACCACAACGAGATCGAATGGTTGCCGGAGCACATCCGCGATGGCCAATTTGGCAAGTGGCTGGAAGGCGCCCGCGACTGGAATATCTCGCGTACCCGCTACTGGGGTGCGCCCATCCCGGTGTGGATGTCCGATAATGACGAGTACCCGCGCATGGACGTCTACGGCTCTTTGGATGAACTGGAGAGGGACTTCGGCAAGCGCCCGGAGTCGCTGCACCGCCCGCACATCGATGAGCTGACCCGCCCCAACCCGGACGATCCCACCGGTAAGTCCACCATGCGCCGCGTGCCGGACGTGCTGGACTGCTGGTTCGAGTCTGGCTCCATGCCGTTTGCGCAAAAGCACTACCCGTTTGAAAACAAGGAGTGGTTTGAAACCCACTCGCCGGCGGACTTCATCGTGGAGTACTCCGGGCAAACCCGCGGCTGGTTCTACCTGCTGCACGTGCTGTCCACCGCGCTCTTTGACCGCCCGGCGTTCAAGAAGGTCGTGGCCCACGGCATCGTCTTGGGCAATGACGGGCTTAAGATGTCCAAGTCCAAGGGTAACTACCCGGACGTCAATGAGGTCTTTGACCGCGATGGTTCCGATGCCATGCGCTGGTTCCTGATGTCCTCGCCCATCCTGCGCGGCGGCAATCTCATCGTCACCGAGCAGGGCATCCGCGAGGGCGTGCGCCAGGCGCTGCTTCCCATCTGGAATGCGTACACCTTCTTGCAGCTCTACGCCGAGCAGGAAGCTAAGTTCGATACGAGCTCCACGCACGTGCTTGACCGCTACATCCTGGCTAAGACCCACGATCTTGTGGCCAATGTCGATGCTGCGCTGGCGGGGACCGATATCGCTACCGCCACCGAAGAGGTTCGCCTTTTCGCCGATGTGCTGACCAACTGGTACGTCCGCCGCTCCCGCGACCGCTTCTGGGGCGGCGAGGACGCCAACCCAGAGGCCTTCAACACCCTCTACACCGTTTTGGAGACCACTACGCGCGTGGTTGCCCCGCTGTTGCCGCACGTCGCCGAGGTCATCTACCGCGGCCTGACCGGTGAGCGCTCTGTGCACTTGGCGGACTTCCCGAAGGCCGAGGACTACCCCGCGGATGCGGACCTGGTGTCTGCCATGGACGCCACTCGCGCGGTGGCATCGGCTGCATCTTCGGTGCGCAAGGCCAATAAGCTGCGCAACCGTCTGCCACTGCCAAAGCTCACCGTGGCCTTCGCGGGCTCGCAGAGCCTGGCGGACTTCGCGGACATCATCCGCGACGAGGTCAACGTCAAAGAGGTTGAGCTTACTGATGATGTCGATTCCGTCGGCACCTTCCATGTGGTCTGCAACGCCAAGGTTGCCGGCCCGCGCTTGGGTAAGGATGTCCAGCGCGCCATCAAGAATCTCAAGGCGAGCAACTACGAGCGCCGCGGCGATGAGGTCGTGGTAGATGGCGACATCGTCTTGAGCCCTGAGGAATATACCGAGCGTTTGCAGGCTGCGAACCCAGACTCCACGGCCCGCATCGAGGGCTTGGATGGCCTCGTCGTTCTGGATACCGAGGTCACCGAAGAGCTCGAGGCAGAAGGCTGGGCCGCCGATGTCATCCGCGGCCTGCAGGATGCCCGCAAGAACTCCGGCTTCGATGTATCTGACCGCATCTCCGTGGTCCTTTGCGTTGCCGAAGATAAGAAGGAGTGGGCGCAGCGTCATGCTGACACCATCGCAGGCGAAGTGCTGGCTACGGAGTTCTCCGTGGTCACCGAGCCGCTTGCCGATGCCCACGATATCCTCACCGGAGTCACCGCCACCGTAGCCAAGAACTAAGAGCGCACAAAGCTTAAACGTTAAGCGGCCCTGCCTGATGCTATCTACAGCGTCCGGCCGGGCCGCTTTGCGCTTATCAATCAGTGCGTCCAATATGCGCAAGAATGAAAATAAAACAAGAGATGGGGCTGTGCACTTTGTTTTTAGGGGGCTGGAGAAGCTGAAGTAATCGTGGTCTTAGTTTAGCGAGGACGCCATTGCCAACCTTGACAGCATGCATGAAAGCCGTGTTCATTAAGTGATCTCGCACACTTTTTCGGTTTGCCACTTTTGAGTGAAAAATCAATATGGTTTACTAATCCTGCGTTTAAAAACGTAAATAACACGATAGAGGTCGTGTTATCCCGCTTTCTGCGGTGTCCGCCTCCCATGCTTTGCATTCTTTGAAAGTAAATCGTGGTGTGTATAGGACCCGTAGCTTGTTGTACCCCTTGGAGGGCTCGTATGAAACTCAATAAGCGTGTTCTCGCTTCTGCAGCTATCTCTGCATCTCTCATGGCTACCGCTGTTACTCCAGTCGCCTGGGCTGCTGGTGAGCATCTTAACTGCGTACAGAACTTTCGGGCCGGCGTTGATGCTGATATCAATGCCAACGTTGCGCAACATTTGCGGCGTAGCTGTAATTTGAGCGTGGACCAGATCGTTCGGCTGAATGTTGAAGATATGAAACAGGTCGTTAGGGAGTTTAAGAAGGACGGTGCTCCTCTTTATTCCGAAGAAGAGTTGAACCGTCTGTCGCCTTCTTACGTCGTCGCTTTAGCAAAGGATATCGACGTTTCTTCCGGTGATACCGGCAAGGGGCCCGCTGATGGCGAGCAGCAGTCCGGGCCTCCTCTTTCGGTGAACGAAGTCAAAGCAGGGGACAGGGAAGTTACTGGCTCGGTGTATTTGCTCCCAGGTCAGCAGAAGACAATTCAGGCACATTTTCCAAGCCGGATCGTTTCGACTAAAGTGCTAAAATCTGACGAAAAGCCTGGTGAAGGGGGCAAAACCGCTGAAGGTAAAGTTGTCACCTTTAAATTCGGTGTTCCTGAAGAAATTCAATTAAACGCCGGAGATGAAATAATGGTTACTCGGTTCCTTGCTGCCGCAGAAGAGGCCACTAACAAGGACTTACCCGTTAAAGTTATTGTTAAGCCTGCAGAAAGTGGTAAGTCTCCGGGCGATGGTGTCCCTGGCTCTGGAGGGGGCAGTTCTAATTTTGGCAATATCTTTGGCGGAATTGGTGGCTTTGCTAGTTTGGCTGCTGTGATGGCAGGGGTTGCTAAAATTTTCAACCAGAACTCAAGTCTCGGTCGTCTCTTGCAGCCACTCCGTGACCTTTTGTCGCAGTTTAATATCAAGTTCTAATCCCGTCTGGATTAGCGGATATACGGATGCTCGATGCCCTGACTAATGCTTCAGGCATTAAATAAAACCGGAGCACCTCTTTGCAGGGTGCTCCGGTTTCTATTTGACGAATAGGGTCAGGAAAGCGGGTTTTGATTGTTTAATTTAAATCTCGTGCTACCTGAACGGCCTTATGTTTTGCAGCGATTATGCGACCCAAGCTGAGTTTGATCCTGCATGTGTCGTAGGAGTCGAAGTAAAAGGTGTCGGCCTCTGTTGAGTAGTGCCCATCTCCTGCGATTGTTTTGTTGCACTAAAGGCGTGGTCATAAAGTGATCTCGCACACTTTTCCGATTGGCCACTTTTGGATGAAAAACCAATATGGTTTACTAATCCTGCGTTTAAAAACGTAAATAGCACGATAAAGATCGTGTTATCCCACTTTCTGCGGTGTTCGCCCCATGCTTTACCTTCTTTGAAAGCGTAACGAGGCATACAGGACCCGTAGTTCGAAGTACCCCTTGGAAGGTTCGTATGAAACTCAATAAGCGTGTTCTCGCTTCTGCAGCTATCTCTGCATCTCTCATGGCTACCGCTGTTACCCCAGTTGCTTGGGCTGCTGGTGAGCATCTTAACTGCGCACAGAACTTCCGAGCCGGCGTCGATTTTGATGCTCGCATCAATGCCAACGTTGCGGAGCATCTGCAGCGTAACTGCAAGTTGAGTGTGGGTCAGATAACTGAGCTAAGTGTTGGCGAAATGACACAGACAGCTAAGGAGCTCCTGGGGAAGGACAACACTCCTCTTTATTCTGAAGAAGAGTTGAAGCGTTTGTCACATTCTGAGGTTGTCAGGGAAGCGCGGATCAATGGCGCTTCCGACGATGATGGCAAAGGGCCTACTGAAGGCGGACAGCAGTCTGAGGCTCCTCTAATGGTGAATGATGTCAAGGCAGGGGACAGGGAAATCACTGGCTCGGTGTTTTTGCTCCCAGGTCAACAGAAGACAGTTGAAGCTGTTTTCCCAAGCTTCAGGACTTTAACTACGGACGTACAGCTTGAGGAAAACTCTGTTGAAGAGGGTGGAGCCTCTAATGGTAAGGCTGTCACCTTTAAATTCGACGTCCCTGAAGGAATTACCTTAAAGGCAGGTGAAACACTATTCTTTAGTTCGCTATATGATTCCTTCGCTCCGGACGATCGTAAGAGCAAATCCATACCAGTAGTTGTTAAGCCTGCGGATGTGGCTGAGGAAGAGCGTCCAGATTCTGGGGACTCTGAAGGCGAATTCCCGTTTGCTGTTACCGCGGAAGTAAATGACATCAAGGAAGGAGACAAAAAGGTTACCGGTAAGGTTCGTTTGTACCCAGGCCAAGAGGTGGAAATTGAGGCTTCTTTCCCCAGCGGAAAGATTCAGACGACTGTCGTCAAGCTAGAGAAAAAGTCTGCACAGAAGGGCCAAGTTCCTGAAGGTGAGTTTGTCTCGTTCGAAATCGATGTACCTGCGGACGTCAAGCTAATGGCAGGTGATAAGGTAACTGTTTCCCCAGTTCCTCACGTCACGGATCCGAAAACCGGTGAAAGCAACAGCGTAGAGCTCATCGTGAAGGCTGCTGATAAGGGCAGCGAGTCGCAACCCGAGCAGGCCCCTGGTAACGGTAATGGCAAGGGCAAGGAGGGAGGCAGCGGTTCCACAAAGCCGGCACAGCCATCGGTTCCGGGCGCTGAAGGCACCCCTGGTGCTGGAGAGGGTAGCTCTAAGTTCGGCAAGGTCTTTGAAGTGATTCCTGGTTTGGCTGCTTTGGTTGAAGGTGTTGCCAAGTTCTTCAACAAGAACTCGGGCCTCGCTCGTCTCTTGCAACCACTGCGTAACTTCTTTTCACTGTTCAAGTTCTAATCTTGTTTGAATAAGCAGATGGGCGGATTAGTGTGAGCTTGATGCTCAGACTCGGCTACTGGCAGTGACTAAACCGGAGCCCTCCATGAGGAGGTGCTCCGGTTTCTGCGTTTTCTGGCCGAATGTTGCGGGTCTTGGCTTAGCGCACTGGGCCGGGAAGGTGGGCGCGCCAGCCGTGAATCACATTGATGAGGCAGCACATGGCCAGCAGGGAGCCGATGAGGAATAGTGCAGTGAAGCCTATGTAGGGCGCGAGCGCGCTAAAGGCCATGGGGATAAAGAAGCCGGTATAGGACACGGAATAGAACACGGCGGTAAGGCCGGCGAGGTCATCTTTTCCGGCGATACGCTGGACCTCGGAAAGACCGGCGACAAGTGCTAGGCCATAGCCAGCGCCCATGACGGCGGCGCTGGTGATGCCGAGCGGGAGGGAAAGCGTGCGTGCGGCGATGGCGCCGAAAATGGTACCGACGGTAATGACGGCCATGGCAACGGCGGAGGCCCGGGCGGAGCGGTGGGTGTCAATGACCTTGCCAAACATTTGGATGCCAACCCCGCAGCCCAGCGTAATGACGGTCATGAGGCCGGAAAAGGCGATGGGGGCATCGCCGGCGGAATCGGAAAGCAGCTGCGGCAACAGGGCATAGGCCGCACCCGCGCAGCCGAATACCCAAGGGGCGACGGGAAGGACGATGCGGGAAAAGCGGCGGTGCGCAGCGGATGGAATGTGCAGCATGTGCAGCATATCGCGGATGCTTAATTCCAAGAATGTGTCTTTGACCGTCTCGCCGCGGGGTGGACGGGTTTCGGGGGTTCTCAATAGCCAGACCGCGGTGATGACGGTGAGCAGGATGTGCAGGACATAGGCAAGGTGCGTGGGCCACGGTCCCCATTGGGCTAGTACCGAGGCCAAGGCGGCGCCAATGAGGAATCCGACGGTAAGGCACATTGATGCCCGGCGCGGTCCTGCGGCGGGGTCACCGCCGGACCGGGTGATGAGCTCGGAAATCCAGGTGGAACCGACCACCATGACGATGCCCAGGGCGAGGCCGCACAGTACGCGGCCGGCGGCAATGATGAGGGGTTCTTCGGGAGCGATGGATAGCAGGAACGACCCGGCCAGGGAGAGCGGTGCCGCGGGCAGCATCGTGGGCCGGCGGCCGATGTAGTCCGAGAGTGGTCCGGAGATGAGCAGTGCGGGCACGATACCGATGACGTAGGCCGCTAGAAGGCCGTTGACGGTGACCTGTGAGAAGTGGGATTGCTCGCGGTACATCACGAGCAGAGGAGTAAATTCATTGCCGCCCCAGGCAACGGCGACCATGCTGCCGGCGACGGGTAACCAATCGCGATTGGCGGTGTCTTGACTCATAGTTGATCCTTCGAATTCTTCAGGTGCGAGCGGAGTGCGGAGAGGTAGTCGGGCAGGTTGGCGGTGAGGAGGGCATCGGCAAGCGTGCGGTGCTGGTCGACGAACGCGCGGGCCCGTGCCACATTGCGCCCGATGGCGGTGGCGGTAAAGCGCTGCTGGCGCTCGCGCAGCTGGTGGCCCACGTTGGCCAGCAGGCTATTGCCGGCGCTGTCCATGATGATTTGGTGGAATTGGGCATCTAGGCGCTTGTATTCGCGGAGGTCCTCGGCATCCAGTGCGGCGTCTTGGGCCGCGATGTTTTCGTGCAGGCGCTTGGCGATGCCCCCGCGTTCTTCCTCGCCCAGCTGGCAGATCTTCTCGGCACTGTGGGCATCGACAAGCAGGCGGGCCTCGTAGACCTCCCGGATTTCTTGGGGGCTAATCGGCACGACCAACGCGCCGCGCTTGGGATAAAGCTGCAAAAAGCCCTCGAGCTCCAGGCGCAGGAAAGCCTCGTGGGCTGGGGTGCGGCTGACTCCTACCTCGGCTGCGAGTGCGGCCTCTGACAGCATCTGCGAGGAATCGATGGTGCCGTCGATGATCCTTTCTTTGACTAATTCATAAACCCGCTCCGCGGCAGGCTGCATGCTTGTATCGCTCATGCATACATCTTGCATACAAGATAGTTTAAGCGTCAACCTATTCCCAATTCTGGGGCTGGAGTGTCTTAGACTGGAAGGCATGCAGCGTTGGGTCTTACACATCGATATGGATGCGTTTTTTGCCTCCGTCGAGCAAATGACCCGACCGACTTTGCAGGGCCGGCCGGTGCTCGTCGGTGGGGTCGGTGGCCGCGGGGTCGTCGCCGGGGCATCCTATGAGGCGCGCGAATACGGTGCGCACTCGGCGATGCCGATGTATCGCGCCCAACAATTGGTGGGCCTGCGCGCGGTGGTGGTAAGCCCGCGCCGGGCGGTGTATTCGGCGGCCTCGCGCCGGGTATTTGAGATCATCTCCCAGCACGTGGAGGTGATCGAGCAGCTATCCATCGATGAAGCCTTTATGGAGCCAGAGGCATTGGTGGGTGCGACGGCGGACGAGGTGCAACAGTGGGCGGATGGCCTGCGCGCGCTCATCCGGGAGGAAACAGGCCTGCCGTGTTCCATCGGCGCGGGCTCCGGCAAGCAATTTGCCAAGATCGGCTCCGGTGAAGCCAAGCCCGATGGCACCTATGTCATCCCAGCGGAAAAGCAGCTGGAGATGCTGCATCCGCTCGCGGTGGGAAAGCTGTGGGGTGTGGGGCCGGTCACGGAGGCCAAGCTCAAAGGCATCGGGGTGGAGACCATCGGCGCGCTGGCCGCCATGACCCAAAAGGAGGTGGAAATCTCCATCGGCAGCGTCGCCGGCGTGCAGCTGTGGCAGCTCGCGCAAGGCATCGACGATAGGGAAGTGGCACCGCGTGCGATATCCAAACAGATTTCCACGGAGCACACCTATCCCAAGGACCTGCTCACGGTTGCCGATGTCGATGCGGCAATTACCCGCGCGGCCGAGGGCGCACACCGCCGCCTGCTCAAGGATGGCCGCGGGGCGCGCACGGTGACGGTAAAGCTGCGGATGGCAGACTTCCATATCGAATCGCGCTCGACCACCCTGGCCTATGCCACCGATGACCTGGAGGTATTGACCGCAGCCGCCTTCAAGCTGGCGCGCTACCCGGATGAATTGGGCCCCATCCGCTTGGTGGGGGTGAGCTATTCCGGCCTGGAAGCCGCGCGCCAAGACGTGCTATTTCCGGAGCTCGACCGCGAAATCGTGCGGCCCGTGCTGCCGGATAGTGACTATGAAACGGGCGTGAGCGATGACTCCCCGCCACCGGCGCCGACCACCGTGGTGGTCGAAGACGATGTGGAGGATCAGTGGCACGCCACCCAGGACGTCTACCACCCGGAATTTGGCCACGGTTGGATCCAAGGCACCGGGCACGGGGTGGTCAGCGTGCGTTTTGAAACACGTGCCACCGGACCCGGCCGCACGAAATCCTTTGCCGCCAGCGACCCCGATTTGGTGCCAGCCGATCCGCTCGATTCCTTAGACTGGCACGACTGGCTGGAAACCCAAGATTAGATAGCAACATAGCGCTTGGGGTCAGGGTTTTGCCGGAATACCTCGGCGGGGTCCGTGCCGGTGGCCAGCGCCGCGGCCAATAAGATGCGCGCCTGGCTGGGGCGGAAGGCCCACGCGTTGATCGCGCCCAGGCTATGCAGGTTCGCCCCGCCGCCGTCGCCGCCATAGGATAACGCGGTTTCCCCATACGGGGTGCGGGTGGAAATGACGACGGGGAGGCCGTCGCAGAGGGCATCGGCAACCGCGCGGCCCATGTCCCCACTCATATTGCCCGCGCCCATGGCCTCAATGACGAGGCCGACGGCGGAAGTGCGGGCGGCATCGACAAGCACGCGCCCCGCACCCGGGTAGGCAGGGATGATTTCTACTGGGTGCGGCGCTAAGGGGCGCGGCTGCAGCCGCGGGGTGGTATCCGGTACCCGAAGGGACTCAAAAGCGCGTAGGTCAGAGGTGTGCTGCTTGCGGGCCCCGCGCGCCGGGATGGTCATGCCGCCAAAACAGATGAAGACGCCGGGCCGCCCGCTAAGGGCGAGCTCGCGCGCATCGCGGAGATTGCGCGGGCCATCCGGGTGCGGGTGATCGTAGGAGCGCTGCGCGCCGGTGAGCACGATGGGCGTATTGCTTGCGCAAAAAATTTCTAGCGCCATCGCCGTCTCTTCCATCGAATCAGTGCCATGGGTAATGATGACGCCGTCAATGTCTGCGCGGGCGGTCTGCTCGTTGACCACCGCAATGAGCTCATCGAGGTCTGCGAGCGTAATAGAAGAGGAATCGAGCTGGCGAAATTCCACCACTTCGGCGTCGATATCGGCCGCGAGCTGCGCGCCGGTGACGGTGGGAACGAGGGAACCATCCTGCATCGTGGTGCAGGCAATTGTGCCGCCGGTGGCGATGAGGGCGAGATGAGTCATGCATTCCATAATAAAAGAAGACGCGCCGAGGCGGCAGGCGCGAACCAGAACAGCTGGGGCAAATGTAAACTGATGGGAGTTTATATCCCAGACGTGAGGAGTGAGAAGTGAAATTCCGCAAATTTGGTGCCGCGTGCCTCGCATTGAGCGCGGCGGCCGCCTTGTCCGCCTGCTCTTCTGATGACGAGCAAGAAGATACCACCAAGAACAGTGAATCCAGCGAATCCGCGTCCGCTGACGGCGATTCCGCGGCCCCCGCGCTGCCGTCCGCCGCTGACTTGAACGCCATCCTGGCAAAGGCCACGGACCCGGCGGCATCGCAGGAAGAAAAGACCGCCACGGTAGAAGGCGGCGAATCCGCCCCAGAGATCTTTGACACCATGGCGCGCTCCAAGGAAGAATCCGGCGCGGAATTTGCGGTCGTGGATCCCGTCCTGCCCGGCTATGACCCGCAATCCGTGCTGACCACGGTGAATTTCACCACCGCCGATGGCCAGGAGCAGACCGCGGACCAGGTGGAATTCATTTATCAGGATGGCACCTGGAAGCTGTCGAAGACCTGGGCCTGCACGCTGATTCAAAACACGGTGCCGCCTGAGCAGGTTCCGGAGATGTGTGCCGATACCGGTGCGGGCGCGCTGCCTGCCGATGAAGGCGACGCTGCCCCTGCCCAGGGCGATGCCCCCGCAGCCGGCGCAGAGCAGGCGCCTGCCGAGGCCCCCGTAGAGGCCCCCGCCGAATAAATCCTGTTACTCAGAAAACGCCAGCTCCGTCAGGCTTGATTGCACGACGCGCAGGTCTGAATCGGCGGTGCCGTAGGTTACCTTCGTATCGAAGGACACGTCACCGCCCACAGGGAGCGGTTTGGTCAGATCCACCGTGACGTTGCCCGAGGAATTGGTGGAAGAATCCAGCACGTCGAGTTCCTTATCCTCCAACTCCGTACCCGCGGCCTGACCTTCGAAGGATAAAGCGCCCAGGGTGGGGCGTTGTTCCACCTCGACGGATAGCGTGACGCGGTCACCATCGATGGACTTGACCGTATAGCGTGTCGTTTGCAAGAGCGTGGATTCCCCCGTGACGCGCGAATCCACCGTCCACGTCGCGCCGGTGCCCACCTCTTCCTCTGGGAAGACGATGGGCAGCGCGGTCAGCTTCATGATCGCTTGTTCGACGGTGCCGCGCGCCTCATCGCTCGCGTCCTGCGGGGCGGCCAAGCGCAGGGAATTCATCTGGCCATTATCTTGACCGCGCCAGCCGAATTGGAACCCAGACGCAGAAGAGATATCAGTATCGCCGGAGTATTCCGGATCCCCTGCGGTGACAAACGCGTTGCGCGAGGCCGGCAATTGATCCTCGACGTCCTCGGTGGCTTTATCTACGGACGCCGAAAGCGGCAGGGTAGTGGTCTCCTTATCCACATCGGCGGCCTGGAAATCGGCGGCGGCGGATTTATTCAGCAAGTCCTGCGAAAATCCCTCCGTGGCGCGGTACGTTACCTCCTGCGAGGAGTCGATGTCGTGATATTCCAGCAGTTTCTTCTCACCAGTTCCGGCATCTTCGACGGTCAGGCGAGGGGCATCGATAGTCAGGCCGACCGGCTGCTCCACTGCAGGGCCGGGGGTCTCATAAGAACAGGCGCTTAGCGCTACGGCGACGGCGGAAAGGGCTGTAAAAACTTTGACTCGAAACACGCTTACCAAAATACCGGACACTCCAGATTAGAATGATGTGGGTGAGCCAAAAACGAAGGAGTAAGACAGGTCTTATCGCCGCGGTGGTCATCGCCGTGGCGGTTGTGGATCAAGCCGTAAAACAACTCATGCTTACCGTCCTGACGGAGGGCGAGCCGCATTATGTCATCGGGGACTGGTTCAGGTTTAACCTGCTCTTTAACCCCGGCGCGGCGTTTTCCATCGGTGGCGAGGGATCGACCTGGCTGTTTACCACCATTCAATTGGCGTTCGTCTTAGGCGTTGCCATCGTCGCCCCGCGCATCCACAATACGGGCCAAGCGCTGGGGCTGGCGCTCATTGCCGGTGGGGCATTGGGCAATTTTGCAGACCGCATCTTCCGCGACCCAGGCTTTTGGTTCGGTCACGTCGTGGACTATATCTCGGTCGGCTCGTTCGCGGTCTTTAATATCGCAGATGCGGCGATTACCTGCGGCGTCGTCATCTTCATCGGCGCCATGCTAATTGCGGAACGGAGGGCGGAAAATGAATAGGCAATTGCGCAGTTTCCCCATTCCAGAAGGCTTGGAGGGCATGCGTGCCGATGCCGCGCTTGCCAAGCTCCTCGGCCTCTCCCGCTCGGCTACTGCCCAGCTGTGCGCCGAGGGCGGGGTCACCGTGGATTCGCAGGAGCTGGGTAAATCCGAGCGCCTGGCATCCGGCCAGGTGGTCTCGGTGCTGCTTCCGGAGCCGGAAAAGCCCCTGCTGCCGCGCGAGGAGCTGGTGGAGGGCATGGACGTTTTATATAGCGATGCCGATATCATCTGCGTGCACAAACCCGTGGGCGTCGCTGCGCACCCGAGCGTGGGCTGGGATGGGCCGACGGTCATCGGCGGGCTGCGCGCGGCAGGGTACAACGTGGCCTCGCTTGGCCCCACCGAGCGGCAGGGCATCGTCCACCGCCTGGACGTGGGCACATCCGGGGTCATGGTGGTGGCTTCCTCAGGGCGCGCCTACTCGGCGCTCAAGCAGGCATTTAAGTCCCGCACCGTGAAAAAGACCTATCACGCGGTGGTCCAGGGCCTGCCCGATCCGATCGAAGGCACCATCGATGCTCCCATCGGCAGGCACCCGAAATCGGGCTGGAAATTCGCCGTGCTGGATGATGGCAAAGCCGCGGTAACCCACTACCGCCTCATCGAGGCCTTTCGCGAGGCCAGCCTCATCGAGGTGCACTTGGAAACCGGCCGCACCCACCAGATCCGCGTCCACATGTCCGCCACCGGGCATCCCTGCGTCGGCGATCCCATGTACGGCTCGAACCCGCAGCTTTCCGCCCGCCTGGGCCTGGAGCGCCAGTGGCTGCATGCGGTGCAGCTAGGCTTTACCCACCCCGGCACCGGGAAGTGGTTCGAGGCCCGCGCGCCCTACCCCGATGACCTGCAGCATGCCCTGGAGCGACTGCAGGGATGAGGAAGTTTTATTGGCGGCGCCGCCTAGCGGCACTGGTGCTGGTGCTGGTGGCGGGCGTGGTGGCTCTGGTGCTTTTTGGCACGCTGGGCACGCAGGCATCCACGCGTGTGCAAGGCGACCAGCTGGGCCCGGACGGGGAATCGCGCGCGGAGTATATTGAGCGCGTTAATTCCATGGACATCGATCCGGATGCCGCCACGTATGCACTGGTCACCTTCGATACCGAGCTGCCCCCTGTCGCCGTCGCCGCCGCGCTGACTGATATTCCGCGCATGGACGCCATCCTGATGGGCTCGACCGCGCCTATCGCGGTGCCGGAGCCTGTTGCCGGCGAGGACCGCGCCGCGGTGATTAACCGCACCTTCGACCGCATCGGTGCCTCCTACGGCCAGCGCCCCAGCGCCGTCAGCGCCGCCGTGGTGTGGGGGACGGGCGCCCAGCTTGCCGATGTCGCCTCCCTCCCCGCCGTCGCCGCCGTCGAGCCCGCGCCTGCCGATGCCGCCTGGGGTAGTTTCGCCGTGCGCCCACCCAGCTAAATTTGCCATCCTGAACGCTTCGCCGCGCGGGGTGCGGGGTGCAGGCTTAGCATCGGGGGCATGGAACACATTCGGGCATATATTGCGGCTTTAAACTCGGCGATGGATATCCTCGCCGAGGCCGCTGATATGCCCGCCTCCGAGCTGACCGCCGCCGGCATGCCGGATGCCGCCGCCGCGTCGATAGCCCACCTCTCTCAGATCTATTTCGGGCCGACCAGTTTCACGCGCCGCCAGCGTCGGGCGGTCGAGGGAGCGCGGCGCAATGGGCATTCGCTGCCGACGTTGGAGGTCATCGAAAAGCACGCCCGCCGCGCGCCCACCCAAGCCCGCGCCTGGGCCCTGCGCGCGGAGCTTACCCAGGTATCCGCCGATACCCAGGCGATGGACAAGCTCGCCCGCAAGAAGGTGCGCGCGCTGCGCCCGCCGCGCGAGCCTAAACCAGGGGTGAGGCTGCGCCGCCGCGCCGCGGGCAAACCATGGACGCTAACGATTACAGGTAGCTCCAGCCTCGTCGCGGAGCTGCATAACCAAGCAGGCACGCTTGCCGATGTCGCCGCCCTCTTCCACTCCGGCGCCTCCACCTCCACCGTGCGCACCAACGTGGTAATCCCGCTGGATAAGTTGAGCGCCATCGCGCAGGGCGATAAAGACGTCACGGTCACCATGACCAACGGAGCGCAAATTAGCGGCGCCGAGCTGGCCCAGCGCGCAATGGCGGAGGAAGGCTTTATCACTCTTCTCCACCCCGTGGAGGGGCCGGTGAACCTGTACCGCATGCAGCGCGGGGCAACGTGGAAGCAATTTATGATGGCCGCCGCCGAAAACCCCGTCTGCCCGGCGCGCGGGTGCCACCGCCCAGCCGATGAGTGCCAAGTCCACCACATTTATAGCTGGGCCGGCGGCGGGTGGACCAATGCCAAGAACCTCACCGTCGCGTGCCCGCATCACAACGGCCGCAATGACGACGACCGCGCCGCCCGCCCCCGCAATGGCCGCTTCGAACGCGTGCACGGCGGCGTGCGGTGGATTAAACCCTGGCAACCGCCACCGCCGGACCTCGTCGATACCGGACCCAGTTAGCTCACAACGTTGAGCCGGGCCCCAACCCTCAGCGGCGACTTTCCCGCCCGCGAATTCCTAAGCGCCGAGCTCATCCACAGCGCATTTCTGCGTGCCGTTTTTCGCGCTGCGCACTCCTGTGCGCAGCGCCCCGTTGCCGCGCGCTTTTGCACACCCCTCTTCCACACCGCTAACTTTTGCGTGCCGTTTTCTCGCGCCGTGCACTACTGCGCGCGGCTCACGCACCGTCTTTCGCGCTGCGAATTTCTGCGCGCAGGTTTACCTGCGCCGCGCACTCTTGCGCGGCGCGTTGTGGCGAACGCGGATGAGATCTGCAATGTAGATGCTGACTGCTACGCCGATGATGCCGAAGCCAATCCACCGGTGTGTGGAGAAGTGCTCTTGGGTGACAAAGAGTGCCCACAGCATCTGCATGATGGGGGTGAGGTATTGGAGCATGCCGATCGTCGACAAGCGCAGCGTCTGCGCGCCCTGGGCAAAGCACAATAGCGGCAGCGCGGTAATAAGGCCGGCACTGATTAAGAGCAGCATGTGTGGCGTGCCTTCCGTGACGAAGGTGCCGTGGCCTGCCTGTTCAATCCACACGATATAGGCAATGGCAACGGGGGAGACCACCAAAGACTCTGCCGCGACCGAGACCGCCGCCGATACCCGCACCTGTTTCTTGATGAGGCCGTAAATGCCAAACGATGCCGCCAACAACAGCGAGATATACGGCGCCTGTCCGGTAAAGAAGGTCAGATACAGCACCGCGATTGCCGCCACGGCGACTGCGGTCGCCTGCCATGGGCGCAGCTGCTCCTTTAAGAAGATCATGCCGAGCGCCACCGATACCAGGGGATTGATGAAATATCCTAAAGCGGCATCGGCTACGTGATCGGTATTAATCGCCAGCACATAGGTCCCCCAATTGACCGTGATGAATACGCCCCCGGCGGCAAGCCAGCCCCATGTGCGCTTGGACAAGCGCACCATTTCGCGCCAGCCGCCGTTGCAGATTAAAAATGCCGTGACGATAACCGCGGTCCACAACACGCGGTGGGCGAGGATTTCCAGCGGCGTGGCCGGCAGCAGGAGCGGGAAGAACGCGGGGAAAAATCCCCACATGATGTATGCGGCAAGCGTGTAGATCATCCCCGCATAATATCGTCATCTTGACCGCCCCGCTAAGATGACCGCATGGCCAAAAATTCCTCCTTCGTCCACCTGCATAACCATACCGAGTTCTCCATGCTGGACGGCATGGCCAAGGTCGATATGTTGGCTGATGAGGTGGTCAAGCAAAACATGCCCGCCGTGGGCATGACAGACCACGGCAATATGTATGGATCCGATGCCTTTTACAAGCGCATGACCAGCGCCGGGGTGAAACCCATCATCGGCATCGAGGCCTACATGGCCCCGGAATCGCGCTTTAATAAAAAACGCGTGTTGTGGGGCACTCCGGATCAAAAGCGCGACGATGTCTCCGCCTCGGGTGCGTATTTGCACCAGACGATGATCGCGGAAAACGCCACCGGGCTGCGCAACCTGTTCACGTTGTCCTCGCTCGCCTCCTACGAAGGCCAGCTGGGCAAGTGGCCGCGCATGGATGCGGAGCTCATCGCTGAGCATGCTGATGGCATCATCGCCACCACCGGCTGCCCATCCGGCGATGTACAGACCCGCCTGCGCCTCGGTCAATTCAACGAGGCCCTCGAGGCCGCGGCCATGTGGCAAGACATCTATGGCAAGGACAACTTCTTCTTGGAGTTGATGGACCATGGGCTGGACATCGAAAAGCGCACGCGCGATGGGCTGCTCGAAATCGGCCGCAAGCTCGACCTGCCGCCGCTGGTAACCAACGACTGCCACTACGTGCTGGAATCCCAGGCGCCGGCGCACGAGGCCATGCTGTGCGTGCAGACCGGTAAGACGTTTATGGACCCAGACCGCTTCAAGTTCGGCGGTACCGGCTACTACATCAAGTCCGCCGCGCAGATGCGCGATACCTGGGACGACCTGATTCCGGATGGCTGCGATAACACCCTGTGGATTGCCGAGCGCGTGCAGGACTACAGCGAGGTGTGGGAGGAACACACCCACGACCGCATGCCCATTGCCGATGTCCCCGAGGGCCACACGCCCACCTCCTGGCTGACCCACGAGGTGATGGAGGGGCTGCAGCGGCGGTTCCCCGGGCGCGAGGTGCCGGAGGACTACATTGAGCGCGCCAAGTACGAGATCTCCGTGATTGAGATGAAGGGCTACCCCTCCTACTTCCTCATCGTGGCGGAGCTAATTAAGTACGCGCGTTCTGTAGGCATCCGTGTAGGGCCCGGCCGTGGTTCTGCGGCGGGCGCGCTCGTGGCCTACGCGCTGACCATTACCAATATTGATCCGCTGGAACACGACCTGCTCTTCGAGCGCTTTTTGAACCCCGAGCGCCCGTCCGCCCCCGATATCGATATCGACTTCGACGATCGCCGCCGCGGCGAGATGATTACCTACGCCGCCGAGCGCTGGGGAGAGGATAAGGTAGCCCAGGTCATTACCTTCGGCACGGTGAAAACCAAGCAGGCCATTAAGGACTCCGCCAAGGTGCACTTTGGCCAGCCCGGCTTCCAGATGGCTGACCGCATCAATGGTGCGCTGCCGCCGGCGATTATGGCGAAGGATATCCCGCTGCGGGGCATTACTGACCCCGACCACGAGCGCTATTCCGAGGCCGCCGAGGTCCGCCAGATGGTGGAAACCGACCCGGATGTGAAAAAGATTTATGACACCGCGCGCGGTTTGGAAGGCGTCGTCCGCCAGGCCGGCGTGCACGCCTGCGCGGTGATTATGGCTTCCGTGCGGTTGATGGACCACATCCCGATGTGGAAGCGGCCTGCCGATGGCGCCTATATCACCGGCTGGGATTACCCCGCCTGCGAGGCCATTGGCCTGCTGAAGATGGACTTTTTGGGCCTGCGCAACCTCACCGTTATTGGCGATGCCATCGAAAACATTAAGCGCAACCGCGGCGAAGAAGTGCAGCTCGAGCAGCTGCATGCCGATGACCCCAAGGTCTCCAAGGTCTATGACCTGCTCTCGCGCGGGGATACCTTGGGCGTGTTCCAGCTGGACTCCGGCGGTATGCAGGAGCTGCTCAAGCGCATGAAGCCTACCGGCTTCAAAGACATCGTGGCCTCCTTGGCCCTGTACCGCCCCGGCCCGATGGGCGTGAATGCTCACTGGGACTACGCCGACCGCAAGAACGGGCGTAAGGAAATCACCCCGATTCACCCTGAGCTCGAAGAGCCGCTGAAGGAAATCCTGGATGAGACGTATGGTCTCATCGTTTACCAGGAGCAGATCATGCGTATCTCGCAGAAGGTGGCGAACTACACCGCCGGTGAGGCAGACGGCTTCCGTAAGGCGATGGGTAAGAAAAAGCCCGAGGTCCTAGCCCAGCAATACGATAAATTTTGGGGTGGCATGCAAGAAAATGGCTACTCTAAATCCGCCATGGATGCCCTGTGGGGGACCATCGAGCCCTTCGCGTCGTACGCGTTTAACAAGTCCCACGCCGCGGGCTACGGGTTGGTCTCGTTCTGGACGGCCTACCTCAAGGCCTATTACGCACCGGAATACATGGCAGCGCTGTTGACCTCTGTGGGCGATAAGAAGGATAAGTCCGCCATCTACCTGTCGGATTGCCGCCACTTGGGCATTAACGTTTTGCCGCCCTCGGTCAATGAATCCGAAGAGGACTTCCAGGCTGTGGGCGAGGATATTCGCTTCGGCATGGGCGCTATCCGCAATGTGGGCTCGGAAGTCGTCGAATCCATCATTGCTTCGCGCAAGGCAAAGGGGGCGTTTACGTCCTTTAGTGATTACCTTGACAAGATCGATTTGGCAGCGTGTTCCAAACGCGTGACCGAGGCGCTGATTAAGGCCGGTGCCTTTGATGATTTCCAGCAGCCGCGCAAGGGCCTCATGCTGATTCACGAGGACGCCGTCGATGCCGTGCAGACCACCAAGAAGGCGGCGGATAAGGGGCAATTCGACCTCTTTGCCGGCTTTGGCGGTGGCGACGATGCCTCCTCGGAGGGCGCCTTTGCCATTGATGTGCCGGACGATTCATGGGATCGCAAGCACGAGTTGGCGCTAGAACGAGAGATGCTGGGGCTCTACGTCTCTGGCCACCCACTCGACGGGTTCGAAGAGGCCCTGGCTGCACAGACCAATACGCCGTTGACCAAGATCCTCAACGATGAGGTGCACAATGGGCAGGAACTCATCATCGGCGGCATCATTTCCGGTGTGGACCGCCGCTTTTCTAAGCGCGATGGTTCCCCGTGGGCGATTGTCACGGTAGAAGACCACAACGGCGCGCAGGTAGAGATCTTGGTCTTTAACAAGGTCTACTCGCTGGCAGCGCCGCATATTGTGGAAGACAACATCATCTTAGCGCGCGTCAACGTGAAGGTGCGCGATGAGCGCCGGTCGCTGTTTTGTTCCGATATTCGCGTTCCCGAGCTGGGGCCAGGCGGTGGCGCGAGCCTGCCACTGCGCCTGACCATGCGTACAGACCAGTGCACGATGGAAAATATCGCCCGACTCAAGCAGGTCTTGGTTAAAAATCACGGTGAGTCCGATGTCTACCTTGAGCTTGTCGAGGGCGACCAATCCACCACCATGGTCCTCGGTGAGCACCTCCGCGTGGAACGATCCGGCAACCTCATGGGAGACCTGAAGGCCACGATGGGCGCAGGTATTTTGGGATAGAAACTCCTCCTGCACCTTTTACATACACTGTTACCGCAGTCCAGGGAAAGCAATATCGCTGCACCTGCGGTGACAGCAGAAAACGCCCGCTTCTGTTTCAGAAGTTGGCGTGCCGTCCATGGGTCGGATTTGTGAAAGCGCACAAGTTCCCGCGCGGTCACCGCTGGCAATGTAGTACAAGAAGAGCAGGCAGGCGGTGGCTGGGGAGCTGATCGCGCGCCCCAAATGCCACCGCTTTAATACCGAAATCTACGGAAGTAGCTGACGGACCGGTTCTGGAAGCATCTTATAGAATTGATCGGCTACCTGCGGCATGAAGTGTAGAACACCGCTCAACATGGCGCCGAGGGCAATGACGCCAGCGATGATTCCAACGCCCTTCGCGATGCTGCTGGAGCCGTCTCCCGGCAGCCATGCCCAGGGGGCATCGTCAGGAACGTCGCCGTCTTCATCGGAGGCGTTGTCGCCTTCGTCCTCGGAGCCGCCTACGAGATCGGCGACAGAGAAGACCGTGGTGGTCCCGGACACCTCGTTGCCGGCGATAAGGAGGGCATCGTCGGTAGGAGAGTCTTCCTTGCTAACGAATGCTAGCCCCTCGGGGCCCAAGTCGCCGGCCGACCTGGTGGCGACGGCATTGTCCTCGTTATAGTCCACGGCGAAATCGCGGTTATTGCTATAGGTGACGAACTCGGCATGAGCGGGGTCGGTGACGTCATAGACAAAGATGCCGCCCACGCGCTCCATACCGATGAAGGCATAGGTTCGGTCACCAACTGTTCCAATCGTCAGAGCTTCCGGTTCGGGGCCTTTATTATTGGAGCGATCGTCAAAGTCGGGATCCTCATTATCGGCATTGAAGTTAAGTCCCTCGATGTCCTTGGTGATTTCCTCGAAGTCGGAGCCGGAATCGAAGACGACGTTGCCCTCGGCATCGTAAATGCTAAAGGAGCGGGACCCGTAGGAATACAGGCCATCGAAGCAGCCCTTTTCCTCGTTCCATCCAGAGGCATTACTCAACTTTAGGTTGCCGGCGTATTTCTTGTCCTCGATGCCTTCTGGCAGGTCGACAGAATCACAGATCTGGCCCTCTTCAACAAGATCTTTCAGCTTGACCTCATCGGTATAGCCGCCCCATTCGCGGGCATCGCCCTCATTAGCGGTGGCGAAGTAGGTCTCGCCGTTGGTCTGGAAGGCGCCAATCGAATCCGGCATGGACAGGCCATGCACAGGGATCGTACGCAGCTTTGCCGCGCCGTCCTTATTGGAGGGATCAATGGGGACATCTGAGTGGTCCGCGATGTGGGCGGGCAACACCTTGTCTACGGTGGCGGAGGCAATATCGACCACTGCGATAGCGTTATTTTCTTGCAAGGTAACATACGCCTTGCCATCGGCGGAGGAAATATACTCAGGCTCAAAGTCAAGCGAAGGCTTGTTGTGGTGGTTTTCTGGGCCGAAGACGCGAATGGACGGGTCAAGTTCTGCATCTGCGCCATCGAAGGCGCGGAAGTCGGCGGTGCGAACATCCGCAGCGGAGGGGGCTTGGACGCCGTCTGGCAGGGAAATGACGGACACGGTTCCTTCTGGGTCTTTTGCGTATTCGGTACCGTCGGAGTTGAGCTCATCGGAGGGCTCACCCTCATTCGCGGTCAAGGCATAGGCACCGTCTTTGGTGATGTGCACGTTATCTGGCAGCGCGCCGAGCGGCGCGCGGCCAAGCTCTTCGGCGGAAGTAACATCGAAAATCAAGGCTTCGCCGTTTTCGGTCTTGTCTGCCTGCTGCACGGCGGCGACGGCGAGGCCATCGGGACGCACCGCCACGGAGTTGATCTCCTTATCGCCGCCGGCGGAGACCTCAGCAACCTTATTAGGATTGGTGGGGTCGGAGGCGTCCAGTATATCCACCTTGCCCGATTGCGCATTCACCGTGAGAATACGCTGGGAGGCGGCGTGGTAGGCCACGATTTCCGCTGCTGATTTGCCGATCACCCCGGCCTCATAGGAGCCGATGGGGCTTAGCTTTACCGCAGCATTGTCGGCGGAGTGTTCTACAACATTATCGACGATATGCGCGTTGGCAGCAGGGGCGCAGCTGAGCGCAAGGCAGGCGGCCATGCCGATGGAGGTGCGCTTAAACATAGAGAGAGTCCTTTCTTGTGGAGCACTCCATTATCTCGATCCCACGTAACCGTTGCGCTAAACCGGAATGAAATATAGGTGAATCGGTCGAGCACTAGGTAGGGCGGGTAGACTCTGCAATCATGACTGAATCGACCATCCACGCATCCGATATCCAGCAGGCGCAGGCACGCATCAGCTCCGAAATCGCGCCGACGCCGTTGCATTATTGCCCCCGGCTTTCTGCGGAAACGGGCTGTGAGGTCTATTTAAAGCGCGAAGATCTCCAGGACGTGCGCTCGTATAAGATTCGCGGTGCGCTCAATAGCATCTCCAGTCTGTCGCAGCAGGAGCGGGAGCGGGGCATCGTGACGGCATCGGCTGGCAACCATGCACAAGGCGTGGCCTATGCCTGCCGCACCATGGGGATTCCGGGTAAGATTTTCGTCCCAGAGCCCACACCCATGCAAAAGCGCGACCGCATCCACGTGCACGGCGGAGACCAGGTGGAACTCGTAGTCGTGGGTGCCAACTTTGACGAGGCCGCGGCCGCCGCGCATGCCGATGCCGCCGAGCGCCACGCCACCTTCATCGAGCCCTTCGATGCCCGCGATACCATCATCGGCCAAGGCACTGTCGCGGCGGAAGTCTTGGCGCAGCTTTCGGCAAAGGGCGCCTCGGTCGACACCATCGTCGTGCCCGTCGGCGGCGGCGGGCTGATTTCTGGCATCACCTCCTATATGGCGGATATGGCACCGCACGCCAAGGTGGTAGGAGTGGAGCCGGAAGGGGCGGCATCGCTAAGAGCAGCCTTCCGCAACGGCGGGCCGGTGGCACTAGACAGCGTGGATCCGTTTGTCGATGGCGCGGCAGTCAAGCGCCTGGGCTCGCTGCCTTATGAGATTTTGGAGGCCAACCAAGAGCGCCTGCACTGGGACACGGTCTCTGAGGGGGCGGTGTGCACGGACCTGCTCAACCTGTACCAAAATGAGGGGATTATCGCCGAGCCCGCGGGTGCACTGTCCGTGGCTGGGCTGCAGCGGGTGCCGCTGGAGCCAGGTTCGACGGTGGTCTGCGTGATTTCTGGAGGCAATAATGACGTGTTGCGCTACGCCGAAATCATGGAGCGCTCGCTGGTGCACCGCGGCCTAAAGCACTACTTCTTGGTCAATTTCCCGCAGGAACCGGGCCAGCTGCGCCACTTCTTGTCTGAAATCCTGGGGCCCAGCGATGACATCACGCTCTTCGAGTACCTCAAGCGCAATAACCGCGAGACCGGTGCCGCGCTGGTGGGCATTCAGCTTAGCCGCGCCGAAAACTTAGCAGGGCTGAAGGAGCGGATGGCCGAGTCCAAGATTTCGGTGCAGCACCTGCAGCCGAATACCCCCGAGTACGATTTCTTGGTTGCCTAATGCGCGATTCGTATCGGCGTCCCACCGGCCAGGTGGAGCACGAAATTGAGATCAAACGCTCGCGATTTATCACCTTGATCGGCCGAGTGACGAATGAGGAAGAAGCACGGGCGTTTATCGATGCCGCCCGACAGCGCTTTCCCGATGCCCGCCACCACTGCTCCGCATATGTCTACCACGTCGACGATGCGAACCCCGTGGAGCGTTCCTCCGATGATGGCGAGCCTTCCGGGACGGCCGGAAAGCCCATGCTGGATGTGGTAAAGGGCTCTGGAATGCTTGATATTTGTGCGGTGGTCGTGCGCTACTTCGGCGGTATCAAGCTGGGCGCGGGCGGCCTCGTGCATGCCTATGGCGGGGCGGTTAGCGAGGCCATGGAGAAGGTCGAGGCGGTCACCCGGGCGCGCCGGGAGCTTTATACGGTGGAATGCCCGCACGCCACGGCTGGGCGTCTCGAGGCGGATTTGCGCGGGCGCGGCATCGATATTACCGACACCGAATACGGCGCAGCCGTGACTTTTACGGTCGCCGTGCGCCCGGGTGGGCTCGATGAGCTCCAGGCGATGCTCGCCGCGCTTTCCCAAGGTGAAATCAGCGCGCGCGAAGCAGGTTCTGCCTGGGTTGAGGTAGGATCTGGGTCATGACTATGCAGCAGCGACCGAATAACCCCATTGCGCAGCGTAAACAGCAGGTGCGCAAGCACTCCCGCAACGCCGTTATTTCCGTTGCCGGTGGTGTCGGCGCAGGAGTCGTTTTAGGTGTGCTTTCTGCTAATTTTGCCGCTTGGATGATTTTGGGCCTTATCATCGCCGTGGTGGGCGGCGGATATAACTGGTTGAAGATCCGCAAAATCGTCAACGAGAACCACAATAATTATTAATGCCTACCCCGCAGCCAAGCGGCCGCCCCGTCCGCATTGATGCTTGGGTATGGGCGGTGCGCATGTTCAAAACCCGATCCGCCGCAGCCACCGCGGTGCGCGCCGGGCACGTGAAAATAAACGGTGAAGCGGTAAAACCCGCCCAACAAGTCGTGCCGGGCGATAGGGTGCGCGTGTGGCGCAACCACCACGAGCACGATTTGGAGGTGCTGGCTACCGTCGCTAAGCGCGTGGGCGCGCCGGTGGCGCGCACCTGCTATACCGATCACGCGCCGCCACCACCGCCCAAGGAATTCCAGCCCGCGGTGCCGGTTCGCCCCCGCGGCGCGGGTAGGCCGACGAAGAAGGAACGCCGCGATATGGAAAAATTCCGCGGCGGATTCCGCTAAGAGTTTGCGCGCAGCGCCTTAAGGCGCGCGTTCAGGCGGCGCCGCCGGCCGGCGCGGTCGCCAGATTCAGCGGTGGCTTCGATGTGCTGCTTGCCAAACTTATTGAGCAGCAGATCATCGATAAGGCGCACTTGGCCGGGCCGAAAGCGATAGCGCATGGTGTCGTGGACGTGGGCAATGGCGTCATCGTCAAGCAGCTGCTCGAGCTGGTCTAAGGATCGGATATCGTTTTCCTCCAAGATTTCCGCGAGGAAGCGGTAGTGCTCCGAGCGTGAAAGCGGGAAGCGATTGCCCAAAATGATGGCCAGGACGCCAGGTAAGGTTTCCGGGGTAAGCTCCACGTCCGTATCCGCCTCCGTGCGCGGGGCTTTGAGCGCGGCGATCTCATCGAATTGCTGATCGGCTAATTCGATGAGGCCGGCGGCCAGTGTAAATAGGCGGTCCACCTCAGGCGAGGGCGGGGTAGGGCCTTGCTTATAGCGGATATCGTGCTCGAATTCCGCCCATGCGTGCTGCAGCACGGTGCGAATTTGTACCTCAAAGGTCCAGCCCACGAAATCGGCGAGCTCCTCCATGGCCGCCGCACTATCGTCGGTCACGGTGAGCACCAGGTGGTGGGAGCCGTACCCAAAGCCGCCGGAAATGCGGGTCTCGGCCGCCTTATCCACAGAGCGCACGACCTTGAAGGACTCGCCCAGCACGTCTAGCGCATTGGGAATGGTGGTGGAGTGGTACAAGGTGACGCGCACGCCCATGACATCGTGGATATCATCCCACGGGGTGGGGTAGATAAAATCGCCGCCCTCGCCCCGCTTCTTGGCCTTGCGCTTGAGTGAGGACCACGCCTTGACGCGGGTGGATACCCGGTCAAAGATGATGCCGGCGTCATTGAGCAGATCCTCGATGGCGGTGCGAAAATCCTCCGCCGCCGTGGGGTGGCTGCGGGTCCAGGCATGGTACTGATTGCTCAGCCGCGACATCCTGCTTTCCGCCATGGTGCTCCTCTCATAATTCGCGGGGAAATCCGTTAGACCATACTAGCGGGCGCGAATGTAAAACGGTGCGATGGCGGGGAAGTTGTTCGGCGGCGGTGTGGGCGAGGTCGCGGGCATATTCATCGGGTAGGTGGGCGAAGACAAAAACCGTCGCGGAATCCGGCACCAGGTAGGTCAAAGAATGCGAACGCATGAGGCGACGCATGTGTTTATCCAGCACGGTGAAGGTTTCTGGGTGCGCTAACCACGAAGAAATCGGGGCGCCGTGGGAGCGGACTTGCAGGCCGCCATAGGGCGCTGCGGCAGGCAGGGCGCAGTGGGCAGGGCGAGTCCAAAAGCGCAGGCCCTGCGAGTCGAGCGCGGCGCGCTGCAGATTCAGCGAGGCACAATTCCACGCCTGGCGGGTCGAGACATCCAGGTCCGCGAGGCCGCGGTGGCTGAGCCGGCGAAAAGTGCGCTGCCCGGGAAAGACCAGCGCCATCGACAGGTTGGGGGAGAGCTGGATGGTGGCGAGGGAGTCGCAAAAGCCGTCATCGGAAAGCCGCTGGTGCTTAATCCACGACCGCGCGAATAGCGCCGGCAGCAAATTAGTGGTGGTGGGGCGGGGTGCGTCGAGCGTAAGGGTCATGGCGATTTCTCCAAGGTAGTGCGTATCCGCCCTTATAGGACTGGAGAAATGGCCGGGTGGTTCCCTGCGGGTTTAAAAAGGCGGCTCGGCGTCGAGCTCCAGCTCGGAAAAGAGCTGGGCGCCGGTCCACATGGTGATGTCCTGGCCCTTTTCTTGCAGCTCTTCGGCGCGCTTTTCCTTGGAGGTCTTCTTCGCCCATTCGCCGACGACGAGCAGCGTAGTCTTCTTGGTGACGTTTTTGCCCACTTGCCCACCGCGCTTGGCGATGCCCTGCCACAGCAGCCCCTTATCGTATGGATCGAAATCGCCGGTCAGGGTGACGTGCTGGCCGTAGAGTGCGCCTTGAGGATCGGCGTCGGGATTGGGATCCGGGATGGTATCCGGGGTGGCAACGGCCTGCCACGGTGCCCGGCTGGAGGAAGCCGACTTCTTGCTGGTTCCCGCGGACCGGGTGGAATCGCGGAAATCGGTGCCGGCGCCCAGATCGTCGCCGGAGGTGGGCGCAGTATGCGCGCGCAGGACCGGCAGGATGGCCGAGGATCCGAGGCAGCCGAGGCGAAACTCGCGGCTGGTAAAGAGATCGGTGATGCTTCCGGTATGCCCGAAGCGTTGGGCCAGCGCCGTGATGATGGTGCCGGCTGCGCGGGCGTCCTCGGTGGCATCGTGGTGGGTAAAAGAGGCACCGCCTAGGTGTTTCACCACGGTGGGAAGCTTGTGGTTGGCCACCGAGATAACACCTTGCGTGGAAGCGTCGCGGGACAAAGCGAGCGAACAGGCCAGCGGGATGGTGGGGACATCGGCGCCGGCTGCCAGCAACCCGGAGCGCAGCGCGGATGAGTCGAATTGGACATTGTGCGCGACGATGACATCGCTGCCGATGAAGTCAAAGAGCTCTGCGGCCGCTGTGGCAAAGGGCATGGCACCTTCGACATCGGCGGCAGTAATCCCGTGGATGGAGATATTGATTTCGGCAAAGTGCTCCAAACCTGGGGGAGGGGTGCACAGCCACGACTGGGACGCGGTTTCTTGGCCATCGCGGTAACGCACGGCGCCGATCTGGCAGATGGATCCCCAATTATCATTGGCGGTTTCTACATCTACCGCAACGAAATCAAGCCCTGGGTTTTCTTCGCTAGCGGTTGGGGTTGTAGCTGCTGCGGGTTCGGGAGCGGCTGCTGCTTCCGGCGGTGCGTAGCCCTTTTGTGCCGCCTCAATGGCGCGCGCCACGCGGTGGGGATCCTGGTGCGGCGCGAAGGCAATGCTGCCGGCACTGCCTAGGGACAGCGAACCAAAACCGGTGGCGGTGGGTTCGTGGACGCGCAGGTCATCGATGGCATCGAGCGCGATTTCTGCGGTGACAGGCGCGCCCAAGCTGCGGGAGAGCAGGCTGCGGTGAAGCACGATTTTTTCCGCAGTGACATCGATGAATACGCCATGCGCGGGATACGACACGAAAATGGCCTTTCTTCTGAGGTGACAATCTAAAGAGGGCTGCTGCACAGAGATCGTACTCGCTTGTGCTGATGGGAAATCCGCCGCGGGGGTGAAGAGTTTTAATCCGCCCCGCTGTGCTGCAAACCGGCATTGATAATCTGCACGCCATGCACCAAATCGGCGCGATAGTCGGCCGCGGTGGTCCCGCCGGTGGTTTCTAGCAGTTGGCGCTGAGATTGCTCGAGCAGCGTGGCGCCTAGGACGAGGTGAACTGCAGAAAGGGCAGCGGCCTTGCGAGCAGTATCATCGAAATCAGGGCAGGTGGCGGAGCTAAACTGCGCGACGAGGTGATCCCATGCCGGGGAATCAGGCTGGGAGAGCCCAGCTATGGCAACCTCCGCTCCATCGCGGCGGGCCAGGAGCAATTCGCGCAGGTGCAGGCTAATCTCTTCCAGCGTGGAGCCGGCGACGGGGGCGATAGTATCTTCGGCAAGAGCGGCAATGAGCGCCTGCTTATTGGCGATGTGCCAATACAATGCGCCTGGAGCAACGCCGAGGGAGGAAGCGACGCGGCGCATGGTGACATCGGCAAGCCCATAAGTATTCAATAGGGTCGTGGCGGCCTCGATGATGCTCTCGCGATGTAGTTGCACAGTGGAAATTGTACGTGTTTCAGCGCGGCAAGGAATAGCTCACAGGTACTTTTAAGACTGCAATAATGTCTCTTGCAAACTTGCATTGTTAGGATTGCGGGGACAACAGAACCCGTCGTGAGGCGGCTTCGCATTCGAAAGATTGATTCAGGAGCTCTCCCTTGTCCTTTTTGACCCCTGCAAAGAAGTCCCTTTTCGCGGTCGCTATGGTTGCCCCGCTTGCCTTAGCTGCATGTAGCTCGGACGATGAGGACGATTCGACGAAGACCACGTCGTCTTCGCCTGCTACCACGTCCTCTGAGACCTCCGCGAAGGAATCGGCGAAAAAGTCTGAGGACAAAGACGCCGATAAGGACAAGAAGGAAGAAAAGGACAAGAAAAAGGCCGCCGAGGACCCTAAGGAGAAGGGTGAAGAAGGCGGCAATGCGGGCGCCAACGCAAACCCCATTGAGAATGGGGACGATCCCTTCGCCAACGCCCAGGACATCAAGCCCATTGAAGGTGGGCACGAAGCAAGCGATGGCGATAAGCAGGCCATTGAGCAGTTGGTGCGCGGACAGCATGAGATTGACAATGTCAAGGACTACTTTGGCTACATGCCAGCACATGCCTGCAAGGCCGTGCGCGAAGGCGAGTCCGGGGATTTTCAGCAGTACCTCAACTACGTCGATAGCCTGCCCAACCAGTCCTTTGCGGAATACGCAAACTCCATGCGCCAGCAAAGCCAGGGCAATGCCAAGATTAACGAGTTTGCCAACCAGCTAGAGGCCATCCCTACCTCCACCAAGCTGGAATCGATCAATGACGTTGTGGTCAATGGCGATGATGCCTCCGCTACCGTGAGCGTGTCGAACCCGGAAGGTACCGATACCTCCACCGTTCGTTTCCGCCGCGAGGACGGTAACTGGACCTTCTGTAACTAAATTGTCTTTCCGCCAAGCTCGCTTGCCCCGCACTCTCGGTTTCGGTGCGGGGCTCCTGGCGTGTTCCCTGTTCGTTTTCGGCATCTGTGGCGCGCTTTGGGGGGTTTTGCGACCTACGATGACCGGGCATGCTGTTGACGGTGGCGGCTACGCCATTGAAGCGGTGGGCAACGCACAATTCGTCGCGTTTATGACCTTTGCACTCGTCACGGGTTTCTTGGGGCTGTGCCTCGGACTGGCTGCATTTTCCCAGCGCCGCGGGCGCGGTCTCACGATGCTGCTGTGGGTAGGGCTATGCGCGCTTACCGGTGCGGCTTCCTTCTACGTCTTTGGTGGCATCACCGCAACGCACCCGCCGGAGAACCCAGGGGACGTCGTGGAATTTGCGCCGAATTTTTCGCCGGCCGTGGCCTGGGCGGTAGCCCCATTTTTGGCCATGTTTTCCTACTGGTGTACCGCGTTTATTAGCTCCGACGCGGACTGGGAAGCTGCCGGCAATGAGTCCGCTCAAGAGGCCAGTGCGCAACGTGAAGTAGTTACGCCCACTTAACCGGGGAGCTGCCACAGAATTCTCGCGCGATGTCATCGATTGCGTGCAGGATCGCATCGAGGCTGTGGCTTAAAACCCGCAGCAGTTGGCCTTGGTTAAGGCCCGCCCCGGTCAGGGTCGGCACATCGACATGGATATGGAGGCCGTCGTCGGTGGAGCGGCAGTAGGCCGTGGCGCTGTGGTCCGCTCGGTTCCAGTCATTGCAGATCAAAAACAAACGGGTGAAATCGTCCTCATCCGCATTCAGATCCCACCGGCCCGTGATGATAAGGCTTGGCCCAGAGTCGAGGGTAAAGGTGCAAGCGATGGAATTGACTAGGGCAAATAGGCAGATTTCCCCATCGCTATGGAAGCGGTCGATGCCTATTTGCGGCAGAGCGGCGGCGAGGAGATCCAGGGTGAACGCGGGCGGTGTAGCGGCATCGTCTGGAGCGAGCACAAGTTCTGGTTCTTGGGCCAGGGTGGGAAACTCGCGCGTCGCCACGCTGATGAGTACCTCTGCGCCGTTGAGTGCGGCGGGCACAAAAGCGGCCAATTGATCGTGCATTGGTGCAGTTCCAGTACTGAAGTGGCTCTGCCCACTCAGCACTAGCAAACCTGCCTCGTCATAGTCCAGCACGGCGGTGGGGTAGAGGCAATCGGCATTCCACGCGGTGATAAATCGGGACAGCGCGGCGGCCTCGCCCAAGTCAACCGCGCCGCGCAGAGTGGTGTGCAGGTGGACAACCACATCGTCGGCCTGCGATACAAATACCAGAGTGGACCCCTCCTGCCCATGGGAAATGACGAGTTCCCCAGTAGGTAGCGCCCAATAGGAATAATCAAGCTCGCGGACGATGGCGCGCAGGTGCCGCTCAAGACTGGTGGATTCAAATTCGATCATCATGCACCGCACACTCGCCTTCGCTGGAAGTTGATTTGAGTCTATCGCTCAAGAGGGTGTCCCCGCGGCGCTTTGGGCGATAGTATATTGGTTTGTCTACAGATATAGCCCACGGTGATCAACCAGAAAGTGAGCCAGGAATGCTTCGAACCATCGATCTCCGCGGTCAACAGCTCCGCCCCGCCACGCTGCGCCGCGTCCTTCCGCGCGGTGGCACCGATGTCAATTCCGTTATGGGCACCGTCGTGCCGATGGTGAATAAGGTGCGCGACGAAGGCGTTCAAGCGGCGTTGGATTATGGGGAGCAATTCGATGGGGTGCGCCCGTCGTCCCTGCGCGTGCCCCAGGCGGAACTGGAGCGGGCCGCCGAAGAACTTGATCCCCAGGTGCGCTCGGCCATCGAGGCCTCCATTGCGCGAGTGCGCCGCGTGCATGCTGACCAAAAGCCGGATCCGCACACGACGCAGCTGGCACCCGGCGCCACCGTGACCGAGGTTTTCCGCCCCATCGAGCGCGTTGGCCTCTATGTTCCCGGCGGCAAGGCGGTCTACCCGTCTTCAGTCATCATGAATACCGTGCCAGCGCAAGAGGCCGGTGCCTCCAGCTTGGTGGTCGCCTCCCCGCCGCAAAAAGATCACGGAGGATTGCCACACCCTACGGTCTTGGCCACGTGCCACATGCTGGGCGTGGAGGAAGTTTGGGCCGTTGGTGGCGGCCAGGCGATAGCGCTTTTGGCCTACGGCGATGCGGAAGAAGACGTAGAGCCCGTGGACATGATTACCGGGCCGGGCAATATCTTTGTCGCGGCGGCGAAAAGGGCGGTGCGCGGGGTGGTCGGCACCGATGCGGAGGCTGGCCCGACCGAAATCGCCATTTTGGCGGATGAGACCGCAAATCCCGTCTACGTTGCCTATGACCTCATCTCTCAGGCGGAGCATGATCCGATGGCGGCAAGCGTGTTAATTACGGCATCGGAAAGCGTGGCCCAGCAGGTAAATCAGGAGGTTGAGCGCCGCTATACGGCAACGGAGAACTCCGCCCGCGCCGCCGAGGCTTTAACCGGCGAGCAATCCGGCATCGTGCTGGTGGATTCCGTGGACGCGGGCATCGCCGTGGCGAATGCTTATGCCGCCGAACACCTAGAAATCCACACCGCGGAGCCGCACGCGGTGGCAGAGCGCATCAACCACGCCGGCGCCATTTTCGTCGGGGCGTATTCCCCGGTGCCTTTAGGGGACTATTCGGCCGGTTCCAACCACGTGCTGCCTACCTCGGGCACGGCGCGGTTTTCGGCTGGGCTTTCTACCCACACCTTCCTCCGGCCGGTCAATCTCATCGATTATGACCGCGGCGCCCTGGAAGAAATCGCCCCCAACGTCATTGCCTTTGCTAATGCCGAGCGCCTTCCCGCCCACGGGGAGGCCATTCGAGCCCGATTCGAGGAGAAATAAATGGCCCAGCTACATGACCTACCGCTGCGTGAGGAATTGCGCGGCGAGACCGCTTACGGTGCCCCGCAGCTGCGGGTGGCCTACCAACTCAATACTAACGAGAATCCTTTCCCGCCTTCGCCCGCGCTTGTCGATGCCCTCGTGGACGAGGTCCGCCGCTGCGCCAGCTCGCTCAACCGCTACCCAGAGCGCGATGCGGTCGAACTGCGCACCGAGTTAGCCCGCTATGTTTCGCAGCAAACCGGAGTGGATGTCACCTACGAGCAGGTCTGGGCAGCCAACGGTTCCAATGAGATCCTGCAACAGCTTTTGCAGGCCTTCGGCGGGCCCGGGCGCAGCGTGCTGGGATTTACGCCGTCATATTCCATGCACCCGATCCTTTCTGCTGGTACCCACACGCGTTTTATCGAGTGCCCGCGCGATGAGAACTTCACCATCGACATGGACCGTGCCTTGGCGGCGGTGGCCGAGCACCAGCCCGACGTCATCTTTGTTACTACCCCAAATAACCCCACCGGCGGGGTAACCAGCCTGGAGGATATTGCCGCGCTTATCGATGCCGCCCCCGGCATCGTCATCGTCGACGAAGCCTACGCCGAGTTTTCTTCCTCGCCGTCCGCGACGAGCCTGTTAGAAAAATACCCCACCAAGCTCGTGGTCTCGCGCACGATGTCGAAGGCCTTCGACTTTGCCGGCGGTCGCTTGGGGTACTTCGTGGCGGACCCGGCCTTTGTGGAGGCCATCATGCTGGTGCGCCTGCCGTATCACCTGTCCGTCTTATCCCAGGCAGCGGCCACTGTGGCCCTGCGTCACAGCGCAGATACCCTCGCCACCGTGGCGACCATCGCCGCCGAACGCGACACGGTGGCAGGGCGCCTGCACGAGATGGGCTATACCGTCATGCCGAGCGAATCGAATTTCCTTTTCTTTGGCAATTTTGCAGACCAACACCGCGTGTGGGAACAGTTCTTGGACGAAGAGGTGCTCATCCGCGATGTAGGGATCGACGGGTACTTGCGTGTGACCATCGGCCTGCCAGAAGAAAATGCGGCCTTTCTGGCTGCGGCGGAAAAGCTAGCGACTACAGTGGGAGCGGATACTTCAAAGGAGTGAGATATGACAAACCGTGTGGGGCGTGCCCAAAGAGCAACATCGGAATCGGATATCACCGTTTCCATCGACCTAGACGGCACCGGGAAAAGCGATATTTCCACTGGGCTGCCGTTCTTTGACCATATGCTTACCGCATTTGCCACACACGGTCTATTTGACCTGCAGGTAAAGGCCACCGGTGATGTGGAGGTTGACGCCCACCACACCGTGGAAGATACCGCCATCGTGCTAGGCCAGGCCCTGCGGGAAGCCGTGGGGGACAAGGCCGGGATTCGCCGCTTCGGCTCCCAATTACTACCCATGGATGAAGCGCTGGTAGAGGCGGTAGTGGACTTTTCGGGCCGTGCATACTTCGTGATGAATGGCGAGCCGGAACACCTGCAGTGGCAGATCATCGGCGGGCACTATGCCACGGTGATTAACCGCCACTTCTTCGAATCCCTGGCCACGCACGCAGCCATTACCCTGCACGTCAACGTGCGCTACGGCCGCGATCCGCACCACGTGACCGAGGCGGAATACAAGGCTGTAGCCCGCGCGCTGCGCGCTGCCGTGGACCAAGATCCGCGCCAGACTGGCATCCCTTCGACGAAGGGAGCCCTGTAGCCCGTGCAGTTTATGATCCTCATCCTGTTTTTGGTGGCAGGCCTCTTGGTAGGAGGGGCTTGGTCCGCGTATCAGCAGGACTCGAAGTTTTTTACGGTCGTCGCCGCGCTTTTAGCCGTTATTACCGTGGCCGCGGCCATCGCCTGGATGGTTGGAGGCTTTAGTAAATGAGCGAGTCCCAAGAGACCAATATTTGGAAGGTGCCCGGCTATACGCCGACGATGGTAGCCATCGCAGCCGCCTTTGGCGCCTGGTCCATCCTGCTTCCCGTGGTGCCGCTGGCCGTCATTGATTCTGGCGGTTCCGCGACCTTGGCGGGTGGATCCACCGGTATCTTCATGGCTTTTACCGTAGCCACGCAGATCATGTCCCCGTGGCTTTTGCGCCGCTGGGGTTACCGGCGCGTGATGGCGCTATCCGCTTTTACCCTAGGCGTCCCGGCCTTTGGCCACCTGCTGGGCACCGACGCCTGGATCGTTTTGCTATTTTCCGCCATGCGCGGGGTGGGCTTCGGTGCCCTCACCGTGTCCGAATCCGCGCTGATTGCAGAGCTCTCCCCGGTGCGTCTGCTGGGCAAGGCCACCGGCATGATTGGTGTATTTACAGGCTTGGGGCAGATGATCTTCTTGCCGCTCGGCTTGTTCATGGCGGATTCGCTAGGGTACGCCTCTACCTATATCACCGCCGGTCTCATCGGCTTCTTGGGCTTTGCTATGTGCCTGCGCATTCCCAAGATCAAGGTCACCTTGGCCGAGGATAATGACGAGGAAGTCAATATCATCCGCGTTCCCACCTGGAAGCTGGTATTGGTCCCGGCCCTGGCCTTGACCACTTTCTCCATGAGCTACGGCGCCATTTCCTCTTTCTTGTCCCCCGCAATGCAGGAGCTCGATGCCGCAAAGGGCGCCAGCCTAGCCGGTGTCATGCTTTCCATCGTGGGCGGCGCGGCCATGATCTTTCGGTATTTCGCCGGCGTGGTCGCAGACCGCACGGGGGCCCCAGGTAGCTTGTACATTCCAAGCCAGATCATGGCGATCATCGGCGTCGGGACGATTTCCCTGACCCTATTTATGGAAAGCTCCATCTGGTGGCTGGTGCTCGGCGCCGTTCTTTTTGGTGGCGCATTCGGTATCGCGCAAAACGAGGCCTTGCTATCCATGTTTGACCGGCTGCCCCGCGAGCGGGTTTCAGAGGCTTCGGCCATTTGGAATATTTTCTACGATAGTGGCACCGGCTTGGGCTCGACCCTGCTCGGTGCCATGGTGGCAGGCTACGGATACGACGGTGCTTTCGGAGCGGGGGTTGCGATCCTTATCGCCGGGTTGCTCTTGACCACGGTGGACTTCATCCTGGGCCGGACTCGCATCAGCGAGACCAACGATATCCGCACCCGATTGCGTCGAATGCGTAAGGTATAGCCCATGACAAAATCAGTGGTGTTATTGGACTACGGCGCGGGCAATATTCGCTCCGCCCAGCGTGCCCTCGAGCGTGTCGGGGCGGAGGTAACCGTCACGGCGGATCCTTATCAGGCCCTCGAGGCGGATGGTCTGCTGGTTCCCGGCGTGGGCGCGTTCGATGCCTGCATGAAAGGGCTTAGGGCAGTGAATGGGCCAAGGGTCATCGGCCAGCGCCTAGCAGGGGAGCGGCCGGTCATGGGCATTTGTGTGGGCATGCAGGTGCTTTTCGATGCCGGCGTCGAGCACGGCATCCACTCCACAGGCTGCGGCGAATGGCCAGGGACGGTCGAGCGCCTGCAGTCCGACGTTTTGCCGCATATGGGCTGGAATACCGTCGAGATGCCGGATGACAGCGCTATGTTTGCTGGACTTAATGCCGACGAGCGATTTTATTTCGTGCATACCTACGGCGTTCGCCGCTGGGAATTAGAAACCGTCATTACCCGCCCGCCGCTGGTGAGCTGGTCCACGCACGCCGGGGATTCTTTCGTGGCGGCGGTGGAAAATGGCGCTCTCTGGGCTACGCAATTCCACCCCGAAAAATCCGGAGATGCGGGCGCGCAGCTATTGGAAAACTGGATGCAGACTCTCTAGGTAGGATGAAACCATGACTTTTACGCTTTTGCCCGCAGTCGATGTCGCCGGCGGAAAAGCCGTGCGCTTGGATCAGGGAGAAGCCGGCACCGAAAAGGTCTACGGCGCCCCGCGGGACGCCGCACTCGAGTGGCAGCGCCAAGGCGCCCAGTGGCTGCACTTTGTTGACCTCGATGCTGCCTTTAATCGCGGTTCCAACCACGAGCAGATGGCGGGGATTACCCAAGAACTCGGCATTAATGTCGAGCTAACCGGCGGCATCCGCGATGATGCCGGGGTAGAGCGCGCGCTGGCCACTGGCGCGAACCGCATCAATATTGGCACCGCCGCCTTAGAAAACCCAGAGTGGATAGAAAAGATCCTTGGTAAGTATGGCGAGAAAGTTGCCGTGGACTTGGCGGTGCGCTTAGAAGATGGCGAGTGGCGCACAAAGGGCAATGGCTGGGTCTCCGATGGCGGGGATCTTTGGGAGGTACTCGAGCGCCTCGATGCCGCTGGGTGTCAACGCTTTGTGGTTACGGACGTGTCCAAGGACGGGACGCTGACTGGGCCCAATGTGGAATTACTGCGCGAGGTAGCTATGGCAACCGATGCCAAGGTGACCGCCTCCGGCGGCATTTCCTCCCTGGCAGATCTTAGCGAGCTGGCCCGGTATGAAAATGAGGGCATCGATTCGGCCATCATTGGCAAGGCGTTATATGAGGGAAACTTCAGCCTGAATGAGGCGCTAGCGGCGGTGGCAGAGGTAGAGCCGCTTCCCGCAGAGGTGCCCATCGATCCTTATGACCCCGAGGAAGAGTAAACGATGATGGATCCGCGCGAGTTGGTGGCCTTCGCGGAGGCGGCCGTTGACCAAGTCGAACCCATCTTTCGATCCGGCATCGGGGCGCCACCGGCTCACTTTAAGAGCCGGGGCGATTTCGCCACAGAGGTGGACTTGGCCATCGAAAAGCAGCTGCGCGAAATCTTGCAGCAGATGACCGGTATCCCGGTCTATGGGGAGGAATCCGGCGGAAGCATCCATGACACCGTGTGGGTGGTCGATCCAATCGATGGCACCGCAAATTATTCCGCGGGCAATCCCATGGCCGGTATCTTGGTTGCCTTAGTTCACGAAGGCCAGCCGGTTGCGGCCATCTCAGATTTTCCTCTTTTAGGCAGGCGCTTGGTTGCCAGCGATGGATCGCCGCTGCGCTCTGCGGGTGGACCATCCGGCGGATTCGGTGGAGGGGAGGAGTCCCCAGAATTCGATGATGCCCGTGGGCACGTGGGGTGTTTTTCCAACCTGCCCACCGCGGCATTCCACGAGCTGCGCGAAACCGGCTTGCGCCCACGCATCACGGGCTCAGTGGGGCTAGATAATGCCTTCGTTGCCCAGGGAGTTTTTGACGGTGCCGTCAATTTCTCGCCACACCCGTGGGATAACGCGGCGGGAGCGCTCCTTATCAAGGTAGCCGGAGGCATCGTCACGGATCCGGAGGGCAATCCGTGGACCGTGAAGTCGCGGGGTATGGTCTCTGGTACCCCGCAGGTGCACGAGACAATCCTGGAAATCCTATCTCACCACACAAATTAATCCCACCCCACCGACCTGTGAAGGAGTAAGCCCCGCATGGCTGTAGCCGTTCGCATAATCCCGTGCCTTGATGTGGATCAAGGCCGCGTAGTCAAGGGCGTGATTTTTGCTCACCTGCGCGATGCAGGAGACCCCGTGGAATTAGCCGCACGCTATGAAGAATTGGGCGCAGACGAACTGACTTTTCTTGATGTCTCCGCATCCAAGCACGGCCGGTCCACCATGCTCGATGTGGTACGCCGCACCGCCGATCAAGTCTTTATCCCCCTCACCGTGGGTGGGGGAGTGCGCAGCGTTGACGATGTCCGCGAGCTCTTGCGCACTGGCGCGGATAAGGTATCGGTCAATACCGCCGCGATAGGCAATCCCGACCTGCTGCGCGAATTGGCAGAAGTCTTTGGCTCGCAGTGCATCGTTTTATCCGTGGACGCACGGCGCACCGACGCGCCGCATGCACCGTCGGGGTTTGAAGTCACGACGCACGGCGGGACGACATCGGCTGGCATCGATGCAGTGGAATGGGCCCGGACCGGCGCCGAGCTGGGCGTAGGGGAGATCCTTTTAAACTCCATGGATGCAGATGGCACGAAGGCCGGATTCGACCTCGAACTCTTGCGCGTGGTGCGGGAAACGGTGAATATTCCCGTCATTGCCTCCGGTGGAGCGGGCGCGGCAGCGGACTTTCCACCCGCCGTTGAAGCCGGTGCCGATGCCGTCCTGGCCGCCAGCATTTTCCACTTTGGGGAGGTAGAAATTGGCGAGGTCAAAAAGGCCCTGGCGGAGTCTGGCTACGAGGTGCGCCGATGAGCAATCCCGCAGACTTTGAACTAGACCCACAGATAGCTGCGCTGCTCAAGCGCAATGAGCAAGGGCTCGTGCCAGCCATTGCCCAGGCCGATTCCGGCGAAGTGCTGATGCTTGCCTGGATGGATGACCACGCGCTGGCCCACACGCTGGCCACACGCAAGGGCACGTACTTCTCGCGCTCGCGCGGCGAGTATTGGATTAAGGGCGAGACCTCAGGACATACGCAGGAGGTGCTTGGTGTGCGCCTTGATTGCGATGGCGATACCATCTTGCTGACCGTGCGTCAGCGCGGTGCCGCGTGCCACACCGGCGACCGGACCTGCTTCGATGCGACAGTTCTTTTAGGGGATGATTCCTAATGACGAGGCGACTTGGCCCACTCCTTATCGCGGTGGGCACGGCAGTGCTGTGGTTTTCTTCCCACAGCACCTGGGTAAAAGCGGTAAGCGAGGACGATAAATCAGGCTCAGCAACCAATGAGATCGTAGGGTCCGCCTGGTCCCTAGAGCTTATGGCCTTGACGCTGGTCCTCCTCGCCGGTGTACTCGCGGGCCTAGCGTTGCGCCGAACGGGGCGCCGCATCGTGGCCATCGTGTGCGCCCTCGCCGCCGCAGGCGCCGCGTGGAGTCCTATTAGCCTGCTGACCAGCGGCGCCGATGCCGAGCGCGCGCAAAAAATATTGCAAGGCGCGTCTGCAAATGAAAACGCGGTGGATTCTGCCGCAATTTCTGATTGGGCGACCGTCATTTCCACGGAGATCACCAAGCTCGGCCCCATCGTCGCCATTATCGGGGCCGCACTGGCATTTTTCGGCGCCGTACTCTTGGCCCAGAACCCAGGCAAGGACAAGGTCAAGGCGTCGAGCAAATACGAAACCCCTGCCGCCCGCCAAGAAAAACTGGCGGAAGATTTGGAGACCTCATCCGATTCCGGCCGTGTGATGTGGGACGCGCTCGATAGCGATATCGACCCGACTGATGTGAGCCGTAAATAGCCCCGTTCGCGCAGCACAATTTCCGGAAACGCCCCGAATAGCGTTAATCTAAGTGTGATTTTAATCGCGCTTGGAGGGAGGTGCTCATGCCCACACCCATTGCCGTCGATCACCTGGTCGCTGGGGTGTTAGAGGATGTCGCCGCGCGCGAAGCCCGCGTTTCTTTCCAAGATATTAAGGCGCGCTCACGGGACATGGAGCCTCCCCGCGATGCCCGCGCGGCCCTTTTAAAACCCGGTTGTTCAGTCATTACTGAGCTTAAACGTGCCGTTCCTTATACCGGAGAAATCGCCCACGTGGGCTCGGCCGAGCAGATGGCCGAATGGGCTCGCACCTTTGAGGACTGCGGCGTGCATTTGATGGCCTGCCAGACGGATACGCGGCGGTTTAACGGATCGCTTGAGGATATGGCGGCCGCGCGCGCTGCTATCGATATCCCGATGATGGCGCGCGATCTCATCGTGGATCCGTACCAGATTCACGAGGCCCGCTGCTTTGGTGCCGATGCGATCCCGCTGCAGGTCGAGCTTTTAGAACAAGCTCGATTGGAAGCCCTCTTGGACCGCGCGGAATCGCTGGGGATGACCGCCATCGTGGAGGTGCGAACCTGCGGGGAGGTCAACCGCGCCATCAAGGCCGGCAGCAGTGTCATCGCGATCAATGCGTGGTCCCTTGCCTCGGATGAGATCAACCGGGAGGCCTTCAATGATATTGCCCCGGGGCTGCCGGAATCGCTCCTGCGCATCGCCGTGGGCGGGGTGAATAATGCCCGCAACCTTTTCCACTATGCCTCCCGCGGAGCGGATGCGGTACTGGTCGGCGAATCCGTCATGGCGGCCCAGGATCCCACCGCCTTGGCACGCTCTTTGGTGGCTGCGGGCCAACACCCAGCCTGCCCCTCGCGTAAAAGTCCCTAGGAAAAATCACCCCAAACTAGCTCAAGGGCACGCTGATAAGGCACACTATCTACGTGCATACTCAGAATCTTGCAAATATTCCCTCTCCGCCGCAGGGCGTGGTGTGGCATCTTGGCTCCATTCCAATCCATGCGTATGCGCTGTGCATCATCGCCGGCATCCTCGTGGGTATGTGGATGACGTTGAAGAGGTACACAGCCCGGGGCGGCAATCCCGATACCGTGTGGGATGCAACCATCGTCGTTATCCCCGCGGGCATCGTGGGCGGGCGGATCTATCACGTCATCACGGATAACCAGAAGTACTTCTGCGATACCTGCAATCCCGTCGATGCCCTCAAGGTCACCAATGGTGGTCTCGGCATCTGGGGCGCGGTCGCCTTAAGCGCCGTAGCGCTGTGGGTAATGTTTCGGATTAAGAAGATCCCCCTGGCACCGTTTGCGGACGCGGTGGCGCCTGGCCTCATCCTTGCCCAGGGCATTGGCCGGCTGGGTAACTGGTTTAATCAGGAACTCTACGGCCGGCCGACCGACGTTCCGTGGGCGCTGGATATTTACTACCGCGTCGATGAAGCGGGGGAATACGCACCGGTTTCCGGGCACTCTACCGGTGAGGTGATCGCTTCAGTGCACCCAACGTTTTTGTATGAGCTCATCTGGAACGTGCTGGTGTGCCTGTTCCTGTTGTGGGCGCACAAAGCATGGAAGCTGGGCCGCGGACGGGTATTCGCCCTCTACGTCGTGGGCTACACGCTGGGCCGCTTTTTCATCGAAGGCATGCGATCTGACGAAGCCACCGAAATTTTTGGCGTCCGTGTGAACCTCATCGTCTCCGCCGTTGTCTTTATCGCCGGTCTCATCGTCTTCTTCTTGCTGGACAGGCAGCGCAAGGGCCCCGAAACCCCAGCAGAAGTCGACCCGCGTTACTACCGCGAGCAGGCCGAGAGTGCTGCGGAAAACGGCGTCGAGGAAGACGAGAAACGCGTGGGAACAGCGCGTGCTCAAGGCACCTCGGGTACAGCAAGCGGCCGCTAATGACCGGTTATGTGTGATCGTGTCCGATTGCCCTAGTTAAGGCGCCAAAAAATTGTGGCCTGTCGGCGCGCGAGGGAGTAGGTTGGGGGTTGTTCAATTTCCCCGATGGAATAGGCCAATAATGTTGGATAGAAGAACCAAAATTGTCTGTACTCTCGGCCCCGCGGTAGCTAGCGGGGACGGAATTTTGCGCCTTGTAGAAGACGGCATGAACGTCGCGCGCCTTAACATGTCGCACGGCGAGCATGCGGACCACGAAGCCAATTACAAGTGGGTCCGCGAAGCCACCGAAAAGACCGGCCGGAACGTAGGTATCTTGGCCGATCTCCAGGGCCCTAAGATTCGCCTCGGCCGCTTTAAGAACGGCGAAGAGCAATGGGATAACGGTGAAATCGTCCGCATCACTGTAGACGATGTAGAAGGCACCCACGACCGCGTATCCACCACCTACAAGGGCTTGGCAGAAGACGCAAAGCCTGGCGATCGCTTGCTTATTGATGACGGCAAGGTCGCTGTCGTCTGCAAGGAAGTAGACGGCAATGACGTGGTGTGCGAGGTCACCGAGGGTGGCCCCGTATCCAATAACAAGGGCGTGTCCCTGCCCGGCATGAGCATTTCGGTGCCGGCGCTGTCTGAGAAGGACATTGAGGACCTGCGCTTTGCCCTGCAACTCGGTGTGGACTACATTGCGCTGTCTTTCGTGCGTTCGCCTGCCGATGTCGACAAGGTCCACGAGATCATGGACGAGGAAGGCCGCCGCGTGCCGGTCATCGCCAAGCTGGAAAAGCCGGAGGCCGTCGATGCCCTCGAATCCATCATCTTGGCCTTCGACGCCGTGATGATTGCCCGTGGTGACTTGGGCGTCGAGGTTCCGCTGGAAGAGGTGCCACTCTTCCAGAAGCGAGCTATCCAGATTTCCCGCGAGAACGCGAAGCCGGTCATCGTGGCCACCCAGATGCTGGATTCCATGATTGAGAACTCCCGCCCGACCCGCGCGGAGGCTTCCGACGTGGCCAACGCTGTGCTCGACGGCGCCGATGCGGTAATGCTGTCCGGCGAGACCTCCGTGGGCGCGGATCCGCACAACGTCGTGCGGACCATGTCGCGCATCGTCAAGCGCTCCGAGACCGATGGCCAGGTCCCGCCGCTGGCGCACGTCCCGCGCACCAAGCGCGGCGTGATGTCCTATTCCGCCCGCGATATTGCAGAGCGCCTGAACGCCAAGGCCATCGTTGCCTTTACCTCTTCCGGCGATACCGCAAAGCGTGTTGCCCGCCTGCACTCTGACCTGCCACTGCTGGTATTTACCCCGAATGAAGATGTGCGCTCCCAGCTGGCGCTGACTTGGGGTGCAGAGACCTTCTTGAGCCCTGACGTCAAGTCCACGGATGAGATGATGGAGGCCATCGATAAGTACTTGCTGGACTTGGACGAGTACGACGAGAATGACTTGGTTGTCGTCGTTGCAGGTACCCCTCCGGGAATCTCCGGCAATACCAACATGATTCAGTGCCACATTTTGGGAGAAACTATCAAGGACTAGCGCACTGAAAAATCCGCCGCGCCCCCACACTCCAGTGAAAAGGGGGACGCGGCGGATTTTTTATGTTGAGTTAAGCGCCCAGGTACGCCAGCACCGCTGCATGGGCGGCCTGGGTGGAGGCCTTGACCGTGGGCTCGTAATCCGGCAGGAAGTTGGCCTGGTGGTTGACCGGGGGATCGGCCAATTCGGCATCTGGGGTGCACCCTACGTGCCAAAAGACGTACGGCACGCCCCATGCCTGCGGGAGGTAACAGAAGTCTTCAGAAGCGGTCGAGGGCGAGGCGGTAGCGGATGATTCTCCGAAGGTGGCCGTAAAGGCCTCGTCGATGGGCGAATATGCGGCGGCATCATTATCGGTGACCTCGCCGTGCGCGTAGTACTCGAAGGTGGGGTCTTTTTCGCAGCCGGAGGCCATGCACTCGGCTTTTACCATGCGCTCTAAGGAGGCATAGACCTTTTCTGCCAGGGCTGGATCATAGAAGCGGGTATTGAGCACGAGCTCGGCGGAATCCGGGATGATGTTATTTTTATCGCCGGAATGCAGCTCGCCTACAGAAATGACGAAGAACTCGTGCGGGGCTACCTCGCGGCCGACGATGGCCTGGAGCCGAGTGACGATCATCGCCGCGGTATAGGTCGGGTCGATGGAATTATGCGGCATGGAGGCGTGGGCGGATTTGCCAAAGATGCGGATGCGCAGGGAATCGCAGCCGGCCATGATGGGGCCGGCGGTGTGGCGGACGGTGCCGGCGCGGCCAGGCATGATGTGCTGGCCTAAGCAAATATCGGGGCGTGGCACGCGCTCGGTGAGGTTATCGGCGATCATGTATTTCGCGCCCATGGATGATTCCTCCGCCGGCTGGAACAGGGCAAGGAAGGTGCCGGCCCAAGTGTCGCGGGAGGCATCGAGAAGCGCGCAGGCACCGAGCAGGGCGGTGGTGTGCATGTCGTGCCCGCAGGCGTGCATGTAGTCATTAGTCGAGGAATACTCCACGCCGGTGGCTTCCTTGACCGGCAAGGCATCGAAATCGGCGCGCATAAGCGCGGTGGGGCCATCGTCGTTGCGGAAAATGGCAACCATGCCGTGCCCGCCGATGTTTTCTTCTACTTCGCAATCAAACGCCGCCAACTTTGCGCGGATGCGCGCCGCGGTGCGTTCCTCCTCGTGGGAGAGCTCGGGGTGGCGGTGCAGATCTTCGTAAAAATCCCGTTGCCACGCCAGGTCAGTATCCGCAGAGTGGACCACGGAAGCGATGTTTGTGCAATAAGACATAGTTTTCATCCCTTTGGTTAGGGTAGGGTCAGCTATATGCCGACTATTCAATTCGATGTATTGGTTCCAGATGAGCAAGCGGACCGCGTGGAGGAAATTTTTACCACTGCCACCGATAAGCTGGTAGCGGGCGGATCGCTTGCCTCCGCCGAGGTTACTCGCCCAGCAGATCCCCAATTCCCTGAGGGCTTGGAGGAACAGCTGCAGCAAAATTATCGCGATGAACATGAAGAGCGCGATTTAGAAGGCGCGCACGCCCACCGTTACAACATTGCGGTGGAGGGGGCGACCGGATCTGTGAACCAGCTGGCTATGGTGCTGTCGCGCTTGCTCACGCCGCACGCTGTATTGCCCAAGGACCACGTGCTGCTGGAAGATGAATTGGCACATGAGCGCCCGGCCATCTTTCCGTGGACGGTCGAGATTCGCCCTTAGCCCAGCTGCTTGACGATGTCCCGGGCAGCCCTAGCCAGCTGCTCCGGCATCCCACCTTCTTGGTCTAGCTCCGCGGTGAAGTGCTCGGTGTCCTGATTGATGGCCCCGGCAATGATGCCGACCGGGGTAGAGGACTCCGCCGCCAAGTCCGCGACGGTGCCGACGACCTTGCCAGTTAAGGATTGCTCATCAAAGGCGCCTTCCCCGGTGATGACGAGGTCTGCTTGAGAAATGGCATCCGCGAGGCCGAGGGCCTTCGCCACGTGGGCCCCGCCAGAAACGACGTGGGCGTGCTCATCGGTGCCCCATAGGGTGCGAGAAAGCCAGGTAAGCCCGATGGGAATGCCGCCTGCCGCACCGGTAAATTCCGTCTCTGGATCTGTGCCGGTGACCTTGCACAATTGGAGCAGTGCCCCGGCAAGCAGAGCTATTTGTTCGCCCTCTGCGCCTTTTTGTGGCCCGTACATGGTGGCAGCCTGCATGGCCTTAGCCCGGGTATCGGCCAAGAGCGTGAAATCAACCATGCCCGCTTTGATATTTAATTGCGCGGTATCGATGGAATCGAGCTGCACCAGCGGGGCACCGCCCTTGGGTAGGGCATAGCCGCGTGCGTCGTGGGCGGCGGCGCCAAGGGCTGCAAGGATGCCCATACCGCCGTCAATGCTGGCCGTGCCGCCAAGGCCGAGCACGATGGAGGTGGCGCCGCGGGATTGGGCATCGGCAAGCAGCACGCCCGTGCCATAAGAATCCGCGTGGAGGGGATCGAGCGCGTCGCGGACCGCGGGCAGCCCAGTGGCTGCGGCGACATCGATGAAAGCCGTGTGCCCAGCGAGGAAATACTGCGCCTCGGTCAAGCGCCCCACCGCATCCGTTGTGGGCAGGGTAATGGTCTGGGTTTCCTGCCCGCCCGCCGCGGCGGCCTGGGCCAGCACTTGGGCGGTGCCTTCCCCGCCATCGGCCATCGGCAAGGTGGTGACAGTGGCGTTGGGGTAGTGCTGGCGGATTCCATTGGCGATTCCGGCTGCGGCTTCCGTGGCAGAAGCGGTACCTTTAAAAGAGTCAGGCGCGACAACAATATGCATGCCCGCGATTATAAAGCCCGCGACCCGCGCGGCGGCTTTTTGCTAGGAATCCGAACGTTCTACAGAAAATATTTAACTTTATTGTCGCAGGTAAAAGCGGGTAAGTGGGGGAGTGAGAAATAATTGTACTTGCATTATCGGTAGATTGATAGGAAACTAGTTCCTGCTAGTCAAACTCCACGAGAATGGGATTTATACACTATGTCTGTTGATAGCCAGATTTCTGAGTACTACGACAAGCTACTCAAGCGCAACGCCGGTGAACCGGAATTCCACCAGGCGGTGTCCGAGGTGCTGGATTCGCTCAAGATCGTCCTGGATAAGGACCCACACTACGCAGACTACGGTCTGGTTGAGCGTCTGTGCGAGCCGGAGCGCCAGCTCATCTTCCGCGTCCCATGGGTTGATGACAACGGCGAGGTGCAGGTCAACCGCGGTTTCCGTGTGCAGTTCAACTCCGCGCTCGGCCCGTACAAGGGTGGCCTGCGTTTCCACCCCTCGGTAAACCTGGGCATTATTAAGTTCTTGGGCTTTGAGCAGATCTTTAAGAACTCCCTGACCGGCCTGCCCATCGGTGGCGGCAAGGGTGGCTCCGACTTTGACCCGAAGGGCAAGTCTGAGCAGGAAGTTATGCGCTTTTGCCAGTCCTTTATGACCGAGCTGCACCGTCACATCGGCGAGTACCGCGACGTTCCTGCCGGAGACATCGGCGTCGGCGGCCGCGAAATCGGCTTCCTCTTCGGCCAATTTCGCCGCCTGACCACGCAGCACGAGTCCGGCGTCCTGACCGGCAAGGGCCTGACCTGGGGCGGTTCCTTGGTACGTACCGAGGCGACCGGTTTCGGTGCCGTCTACATCACCGAAGAAATGATGAAGACCCACGGCGAGTCCTTCGACGGCGCCAAGGTCATCGTGTCTGGCTCCGGTAACGTTGCCATCTACGCCGCCGCAAAGGCGCAGGAATTGGGCGCTACCGTCGTAGCGATGTCTGACTCCTCCGGCTACATCTCCACCCCGAATGGCGTGGACGTTGAACTGCTTCGTGATGTCAAGGAAGTTCGCCGCGAGCGCATCTCCACCTACGCCAAGGAAGCTGGCAACGGCGTGGAGTTCCACGAAGGTGGCAACATCTGGGATGTCCAGGCAGGCGTTGCACTTCCGTGTGCAACCCAGAACGAGCTCGACGGCGAATCCGCTAAGAAGCTCGTCGAGGGCGGCGTCCGCTACGTTGCAGAGGGCGCTAACATGCCGTCTACGCCGGATGCAGTACACGTATTCCAGGACTCCAAGATCAACTTCGCACCCGGCAAGGCTGCCAACGCCGGTGGTGTGGCAACCTCCGCACTGGAGATGCAGCAGAACGCATCCCGCGACTCTTGGTCCTTCGAGTACACCGATGACCGCCTGCGCGGCATCATGAGCAACATCTTCAAAAACATCGACAACACGGCCAAGGAATACGACCGTGAAGGCGACTACGTGGCTGGCTCCAATATCGCCGGCTTCAAGAAGGTGGCTGACGCCATGCTGGCACAGGGCGTTATCTAAACTCCCTTAACCCACGCTCCCCATTTCTCCGCATCCGCGAGGAGGTGGGGAGTTTCTGCATTGCTGCGAGGACTCGGCGGCCGTATGCGCCTGTGCCGCGGGTATGTGGAGGGAAAATGGGTTAATCGCCCACGGGAAACGGATCGAACTCAGAGGGCTTTGGCCTTCGTTGCACCGGCCTGAGGATCCAAGGCGCGCCCTCCACACAATGCAGGGTGCTGCGTTGTAGAATTCCCAGCATGTACCGTGTCTTTGAATCCCTTGATGAATTAGTTCAGCATTTGGAGCAGGCTTCTGGCTTTCCCATGACCTCCAATTGCTTGGTCCCCCGCCATGAGATGCTGGCGCTTCTCGATGACCTGCGCAACGCGCTGCCCGTAGAAATCGACGACGCGCAGGACGTTTTAGACAAGCAAGACGAGATTATCCGCGGCGCCGAAGAGCGCGCAGATAACACCATTAATGAGGCGTCTGCGGAGGCCACTGACATGGTGAACCAGGCGCGCCAAGAGGCAGATACCACGGTCGCGCAGGCAGAAGAACATGCCCAACGGCTGGTGGCCGATGCCGAGGCGCGCGCCCAGGCCACGGTTGAGCAAGCCCGCGCAGATGCAGACCGCACCATTGCGCAGGCAAACGAGGAATACGAGCGCTCGGTGGCGGAGGGCCGCCAAGAACAAGAGCGTTTGGTTTCCGAATCTGAAGTCGTTCGCCGCGCCAACGAAGAAGCCAACCGGATCGTGGAAACCGCATACACCGAATCCAACCGGCTGCGCACGGAGTGCGATGACTTTGTAGATAGCAAGCTCAGCGAATTTGAAAGCTCCCTCAGCGGCCTCCTGCGCACCGTAAACTCTGATCGTTCCGCGCTGCGCGGTGGGGCCGGCGTGCGCTCTCGCGGCGGCGACTACCTGCCGTCCACAAACGCTGGCGCACCCCGCGGTGGTGCTACCGGTGGTACCGGTGCTGCACGCTATGGCGGCGACGACGGTTACGAGCGCCGTTATACCGAGCGCTAAAGGCTTAAATTACAAGGCACGACGCTTAAGAAAGTCCTGCTGCACGGGTGATTTGTTCAAATCGCGTCACCGTGTAGCAGGACTTATTGTGCCTGTGGGAGTCTAGACCGAGCTGCGCGAGTTGGAGTGGTGCGGCGTGGGGGAGGAGGGGGCATCGGCAAGCGAGGCATCAACAGCATGTGTAGTGGGGTGAGGGCGCTGGCTCTGGACCGCCACGAAGGCCACGATTCCCGCGCTGACCAGGCCGGGGAAGAGGAAGGTGACCAAGGCCGTGGTGAAGTAGGAGGTGAGCGAGGTCATCGAGCCGCTCATAAAGTCTTGGGGGAAAAACATCGCGCTGAGGCTAATGACCGCGCCCGCGGTCAGGAACATGGCGCCGACGCTAACCAGTGCGCAGGCAAGGGCTTCGCGCGAAAGCCACGTGATGGCGGCGGCGCTGGCCGAAAACACTAGGGCACCGGTAAGCACCGTGAGGTCGAGTCCGGAAGGGATGACCAAAATCGCGCCGGCAATCAGTCCCGCGCACATGCTGAGGATGAGGGCGGAGGAAAGGCGCAGGCCCCTGTCGCCGTAGATGCCAGAGTGGTCGGCCTTGGGCAGGCGATGGAGGACTGCCCCAGAGATGACCAAGAAGGTGGCGGGAAGGCAGCACAACACTCCGAATCTAGGAGCGATGGCGCTCAAATCTCCTGAGGCCGCGGCCAAGTTGTAAGTCATGCTTTCAGGCTAAGGCGGCTGCGGCCTGCAGGATAAGGGAAAACCGGCAAGCCATAGCGCTTTATGCCCAAACCTTCAGTTTCTTGCCAGAAAATGCGGCGGTGCCAGCAACTACGCGGAGTTTGCGAGGCAGGGTAGACTACCAACTGTTATGACATCTCCATTGAAGTTCGATGTGGGCGAATTATTAAACGCCCAAGGCGCTGACGCAATGCCGGAACAACGCACCCAGACGGGGCCTGCACCGGAAAGGATTGGCGTGGAAATGATCGCCATTCCTAAGGGCGAAGATCTCACCGTTGCCGCGACCCTGACCCCGCTGGGTTCAGGCGTTCTGGTTGATGCGGATATCTCGGGCGTTCTCACGGGCGAGTGTGCGCGCTGCTTAAAAGAGCTCCACCCGCAGCTGGATTTGCATGTGACCCAGGTCTTTGCCGCCGATGAGTCCTTTGTCAGCGGCGATGACGCCGATTCTGACGATGCCGGATCGGGCGATGAAATCCCCGAAATACAAGACGATGAGCTGGATCTACTCCAGGCGGTTATTGATGAAGCAGGCCTGAATCTTCCCTTCGCCCCCGTCTGCGAAGACGGCTGCGATATCCAGACCCCAGAGGGTGTGACCACCGGAATCTCCGGGGAAGAAGAGGAAGAGGAGAAGATAGACCCGCGCTGGGCAGGTCTGGAGAAATTCCTATGAGCCGCAAGAAGAAGCTAACGGGGCAAGAGGCGTGGGAAGCTACCTTTGCGGCGGTCGATCACACCCCGCTCTTGGAATCGCTCGACGTTGCCCTGGAACCGGACAATCTGCGCTTGGCGCTCACGCACCGTTCTTTTGCCAATGAAAACGGGCACCTGCCTAATAACGAGCGCCTTGAGTTTTTGGGCGATGCCGTCTTAGGGCTATCGGTGGCCGCGAAACTATACGTGACGTATCCATCGCGCCCCGAATCCGATATCTCTAAGATGCGCGCGTCCATCGTCTCGCGCTATGGTCTTTCCGATGTCGCGCGTGAAATCAACCTAGGCCCGCATATCCTACTGGGCAAGGGTGAACAGTCCACCGGTGGGCGCGATAAGGATTCCATCCTTGCGGATACCACCGAGGCGATTTTCGGCGCCATTTATCGCGAGCACGGCTTTGAAACCGCCCGCGATGTGATCCTGCGCCTCTTCGCGGAAAAGATCGATAATGCCTCCGTCAGTGGCCGCCACTTGGACTGGAAGACCACCTTGCAGGAGCTGTGTGCCGAGCTGAAGGCACCCATGCCGGTGTATTCGGCAACCGCTACCGGCCCAGAACACGATCAAACCTTCAGCGCGGTTGCCACCGTCGCCGGGCTGACCGTGGGGCACGGGCAGGGCCACAATAAGAAATTAGCGGAACAGCAGGCCGCGCAAGAGGCATGCCAAACCCTGCGCGAAACCCCGTTGCTGGTGCAAGGGACCGCTCATAAAGAAGGCTAAATAATGCCAGAGTTGCCCGAAGTAGAATCGGTGCGCCGCGGGGTGGAAACCTACGTCGTGGGCCAAGAGATTACGGCGGTAGACATTGCGCACCCGCGGGCGAACCGCGGCCAAGATGAGCCGCTCGCGGGCCTTATAGTGGGCAAGGAAATCGCCGCGGTCGCCCGCCGTGGCAAATTCATGTGGCTGGAATTCGTGGGGGAGGACCCGATGGATAGCCACCGCGACGTGCTTTTTATTCACCTAGGCATGTCGGGGCAGCTGCGCATCGGCCACACCGACTCCCCGCATCGCCGCATCACGGTAGAGCTCAGCGATGGCACCGAGCTGCACTTCGTGGATCAGCGCACCTTTGGATACTGGCTGTATGCGCCGTGGTCCAAGATTTCGCATATCGGCTTGGATCCATTGGAACCCGATTTTGATATCGCCAGCGCCGCGCGCCGCCTGCGGCAGAAGAAAACCGCGGCAAAAACGGCGCTATTGGATCAAACGCTGGTATCTGGCATTGGCAATATCTACGCAGATGAAGCGCTGTGGGCAGCACGTATTTCACCGCGCAAGAAGGCTTCTGTGCTGCGTCAGAAAGACGCGGTGGCGCTATTAAGCGCGGCGCAGACCGTGATGTCGGCCGCCCTCAAAGCGGGGGGAACCAGCTTTGATTCTTTGTACGTTAACGTCAATGGTGAATCTGGCTATTTCGCGCGCTCGCTTGCCGCCTATGGCCGCGCTGGCCAGCCATGTTCCCGCTGCGGCACACCTATTGAGCGGTGTGTAATCGGGGGACGCTCGAGCCATTATTGCCCCCACTGTCAATAAGCCTGCACCCGTGAGATTCACGTTGTGCACCTTTAGGCAGTAAATTAATTCGCATGGAATTTCTCGAAAATGTCGTCACGACATTTAACGATGGCGTGTGGACATACATCCTGCCCTGGCTGCTCATCGGCGCAGGCCTGTTATTTGGCGCTCGCACCGCGGTGGTGCAGATTCGCAAGGTACCCGATATGCTGCGCGCCGTCGTCGAGCGCCCCAAAGGCGACGATGAGGATGAGGGCGCAGGAAGTGGGGGAATCTCCGCGTTTAAGGCATTTACCATTTCTGCGGCATCGCGGGTGGGTACCGGCAATGTGGCCGGCGTCGCGGTGGCCATCTCCGTAGGTGGGCCTGGCGCCGTCTTTTGGATGTGGATCATCGCCCTGCTCGGTGGCGCGACCGCCTTTGTGGAATCCACCCTGGCGCAGCTGTGGAAGGTCCGCAATGGCGATACGTACCGCGGCGGGCCGGCCTACTACATGAAGCGCGGCCTGGGCTGGGGCCCGCTCGGCGTTCTTTTCTCTATTGCCATCGTCTTTACCTTTGGCTTGGTCTATAACTCTTTCCAGACCAACGCGATCGCTGAGGCCGTGGCCTTTTCCTTCGGCCGCGAAGACGATGCCACCTTTGGATCTATCGTTGGCATCATCATCGCGATTGCCGCGGGCCTCATCATTTTCGGCGGCGTGAAGCGCATTGCGAACATTACTCAGGTAGTCGTTCCGTTTATGGCCCTGGCGTACCTGCTCATCGGTGGCTTTGTGGTCATTACGAACTTTGACAAGGTCCCGGGCATGCTGGGAGATATCATCGGCCATGCGCTCGGCTTTAAAGAAATCGCCGGCGCGGGTATCGGTATCGCGATGATGAAGGGTATCCAGCGCGGCCTGTTTTCTAATGAGGCCGGCGAGGGTTCTGCCCCTAACGCGGCGGCTACCGCCACCGTCTCCCACCCGGTAAAGCAGGGCTTGGTGCAGACCCTGGGCGTGTACTTCGACACCATCGTGGTCTGTACCATTACCGCCTTCCTGATCCTGCTTGGCCCGGAAGTTGCCTACGGCGAAGAGGCAGAGGGCGTATCGCTGACGCAGGCGGCTTTGTCCGCCGAGGTTGGCCACTGGGGAATTCACTTCGTCAGCTTCATCTTGTTCTTCTTGGCCTTTTCTTCCATCTTGGGCAACTACTACTTGGCTGAAGCCAACCTGGAATACCTCACCACCAATAAAACGGTGCTGCAAATCTTCCGCCTCGTGGTGCTGTTCTTCGTTTGGTTCGGCGCCGTCGGTTCTTTGCCCTTGGTCTTCGCCTTGGCGGATACCGGTGCGGCGACGATGGTGATCCTGAATATCATCGCCATTGTCCCGCTATCCGGCGTGGCCATTCAATTGCTAAAGAACTTCAACGAGCAGCGCAGTAAGGGAATCGATCCGGTCTTCCACCGCGATATGCTTCCGGATGTGCCCGGCGTGGAGTGCTGGGACGGCTCTGATCCCGTGACCCGCCGCAGCGATGCTGATCGCAAAATCTTGCGCGATCGCGGCGAGACCGATCGCTATTAATATCGCTATTAATGAGGAAGGTGCAGTGACATGGAAAGAATGACCGCCTTTGTGCACGGCAACGTGCAAGGAGTGGGCTTTCGTTGGTGGACGCGCTCGCGCGCCCTGGAACTAGGCCTTGCTGGGCATGCGACCAACCTGGCAGATGGCCGCGTGCAGGTTGTTGCTGAGGGCCCGCGCACCGAGTGTGAGAAGCTCTTGGAACTGTTGCAAGAGGAACCGAGCACCACCCGCCGTCCGGGAAGCGTCGATCTCGTGGTTGAGCAGTGGGCGGCTGCGAAGGGTGAAAGCGGCTTTGTCGAGCGCTAATAGCCAACCCAATGCTTGCTATAACTCGTGTCTTAACGGCTTGCTAGACTATCCCAAATGCACCTGAAATCGCTGACGCTCAAAGGCTTTAAGTCATTCGCGTCGGCGACGTCTCTCAAATTTGAGCCGGGCATCTGCGCCGTCGTCGGCCCGAATGGTTCCGGAAAGTCCAACGTGGTCGATGCCCTTGCGTGGGTCATGGGAGAAGCCAGCGCAAAGACCCTACGCGGCGGCAAGATGCAAGACGTCATTTTTGCCGGGGCAGGCGACCGCAAGCAATTGGGCCGGGCCGAGGTCACGCTCACCATCGATAATGCCGATGGTGCACTGCCCATCGAGTACTCCGAGGTCTCTGTAACCCGCCGCATGTTCCGCGACGGCGCGAGCGAATACGAAATCAACGGGGCAAAGGCCCGGTTGATGGATATCCAGGAACTGCTTTCTGATTCCGGCATTGGCCGGGAAATGCACATCATCGTGGGGCAGGGCAAGCTTTCTGAAATCCTGGAATCGCGCCCCGAGGATCGCCGCTCCTATATCGAGGAAGCCGCCGGCGTCCTCAAACACCGCCGCCGCAAAGAAAAAGCCCAGCGCAAACTTACGGGCATGCAGGCCAATTTGGATCGCCTGCAAGATTTGACCGATGAGCTGGGAAAACAGCTCAAGCCGTTGGCGCGGCAGGCAGAAGCCGCCCAGCGCGCGGCGACGGTGCAGGCAGATGTACGCGATGCGCGCCTGCGCTTGGCCGGAGACCGCATCGTCGGCTTGCGGCAAAAGCTTTCCGATGCCGAACGCACCGCGACGGCCCTATCCACCCAGGTAGAAGAGACCACGGCACAGCTCGAAGAGGCGACCGAGCACCAAATGGAGCTGGAAACCCAACTAGAGGAGGTCAACCCGCAGGCAGAAGCCGCCCAAAAACTGTGGTTTGATCTCTCCACCCTGTCCGAGCGCATTGCGGCGACCCAGCGCATCGCAGAGGAGAGGGCGGATAATGCCGGGTCCCAGGTCGCCTATGCCGGCCAGGATCCGGATGATCTTGAGGCCAAGGCGACGCGTGCGGACGAGGAGCACGAGGAGCTCTTGGAAGCGGCAGAAGAAGCTGCGGAGCGGTTGGAAAGCATCCGGGAGGAAGTAGCGGAGCGTCGGCAAGCATTCGAGGCCGCAGAGCACGAACATATGGCGCAGGTGCGCGCTATTGCGGACCGCCGCGAGGGCGTCGTGCGCCTTTTTGCCGCCGAGGAAAAGGCCGCGGGGCAGGTGGCCAGCGCGGAAGAGGAATTGGCGCGGCAAGAAGAGGCCGTGGCCTCGCTGCAGCAACGCACTCAGAACGCGCAGGCAGAAGCCGCTGAGGTAGCGCAGAAGCTGGATAATTATGCTGCGGAGCGCCAGCCTTTGGAGGAAGCGCATACGCGGGCTGCCAGCGAGTCGGGCGCTGCCGATAAGCGCTTGGACCAGCTCCGCGATGCCCAGCGCGAGCGCGAGCGCAGTGTCTATACGCTGCGGTCCCGCATCGATACGCTATCCCAGACTATCCCTGAGCCGGTCGAGGTAGGTGAGGAATTCCAGCCATTGGCCGCATACATTTCTACGACCTACGAGTCAGCGGTTGCGGCCGCCTTGGGCACCTTCGCTGAAGCACAGGCGGGTCAGCTGACCGAAGGGTTGATTGCGGATTTGGAGAAGGGCCCGCGCTCGGCGCTGCTGGATGCGGCAGCGACCGCGCCTGCAAGCTCGTGGCGCGTCGATGCCGATCTTCCGCCGCAGACCTCCTGGCTGCTGGATCACATAACGGTCCAACCTGCGGTTTCGACGGCATTGCACCGGCTGCTTGCCGATGTCGTCCTCGTCCCCGATATTGCCCACGGCCGGCGCCTCGTCTCCGATGATCCGCGCCTGCGCGCCGTGACCGCTTCGGGCGTCGTCATTGGCGAAGGGTGGGTCGAGGTCGGTACCGGATCCTCGTCTACCGTGGAGGTTTCCGCTCGCATCGCGGAGGCCGAAGAGGAGCTAGAGCAAGCCAATCAGGCCCTGGACGAGCTCTCCGGCACCCTGGAGGGAGCAAGGATTGCTGCCGAAGATGCCCGCGTGACGGCCGCGTCCGCGAAGGCAGCTTTGCGGGAGCACGATACCGAGGTTGATGCTTGGAAGCGCGATCACCACCGCTTGGAAAAGCAGTACGAGGCCAATAAAGCGGAGCTGGAAAAGTCCGCCCAGCGCGCCACCGAGATTGAGGTGCGGCTGCAGAAAGCCAATAAAGAGCTTGCCGATGCCCGCGATAGGCTCGCCCGCGTCGACGCCGAGGATCAACCAGACGAGCCCTCGTCCGCAGATAGGGATGCCGCCTCGGCCGCGCTGGAAGAAGTAAAGTCCATGGAAATGGAGGCCCAAGTTGCCGCCCGCTCGGCGCAAGAGCGCGTGGGCCAAGTTGCCGGCAAGGCCGATAATCTGCGGCGCCAGGCCCAGCACGAACGCCAAGCGAAGGCTCGCCATGAACAAGCCATGGCCCGCCGCAAGGCACAGGGCCAATTGGCCGCTACAGTGGCACGACACGCACAGGACTTGGCTGCGCGGGCGAACCAACTCTTAACCCGCGCCACCTCTGAGCGCGATGAGTTTTTGCACGAGCGCAACTCCTTAAATTCCCAATTGCAGCAGGCCAAGCAGGCGGTCTCGGCTGCACGCCAAAATAGCGACCGGCTAACCGCGCGGGCGCATGAAGCAGAACTGGCGCGCTCGCAGGCGCAGGTGCGTCTGGATGAAGCGGAGAAAAAGATTGGCGAACAGCTGGGCATCGCCATCGCTGACCTGCTGCGCGATTTCACCCCGGGCGAAGACTTTGACCGCAGCGCGGAAAAGTCGCGGCTGCAGCAGGCGGAAAAGGATCTGAATTCGCTGGGCAAGGTTAATCCCTTGGCCTTGGAAGAATTTAAGGCGCTGGAAGAGCGATACAGCTACCTGTCTACGCAGCTCGATGACGTCATCCAAGCCCGGAAGGATCTCGCCGGGGTGATTTCGGACGTGGATAAGCAGATCCTGCAGCTATTTACCGATGCCTGGCGGGATGTGGAAGCAGAGTTTCCCAAGGTATTCAATACCCTCTTTCCAGGTGGAGAGGGCCGGTTGATCCTTACCGAGCCAGAAGACATGCTCACCACCGGCATCGAGGTAGAAGCCCGCCCGCCCGGTAAGAAGGTCAAGCGCCTGTCGCTGCTTTCCGGCGGTGAGAAATCCCTTACCGCACTGGCCATGCTCGTGGCTATCTTCCGCGCACGCCCCAGCCCGTTCTACGTCATGGATGAGGTCGAGGCAGCGCTTGATGATGTCAATCTGCGCCGGCTCATCGCCTTATTCGAGGAGTTGCGGAAGGATTCCCAGCTTATTGTCATCACGCACCAAAAACCCACCATGGATGTGGCCAACGTCCTTTATGGCGTGACCATGCGCGGTGATGGCATCACCCGGGTCATTTCCCAGCGCATGAATCCAGCCGGACTCGCGCCGGGAGCCGAGCAAGCAAGCCAGGATGCAACGCGGCTTGGAGTTGATGCGCCGCAATCAACGGAATAAAAGATTTCGCCTCCCTTATGTGCCGCAAGCCCGAAAGGCTGGCACTATAGAGGCATGAATTCTTTATGGTTATGGATCGGCATAGCAATCGTTGTCATTGTGCTGATTGTCGTCTTTATTGCAATTGGCAAAAAGCGCGGTGAATCCAAGAAGGTTTCTTTCGAGAAACCCAAGGAAGAAGAGCCCAAGCAGTTAACCCAAGAGCAAAAGTCCGGCAATTACCAGGCGAAGTCTGGCTTCAACTTTGCCCCAGCGGGCGCGAAAGAACCCGAGAAGGTAGCGCAGGAGAAGCCACAGCAGGCTAAGCAGGAGCAGCAGCCGGAAACTTCGGAGCAGTCGGAGCCCACCGCCACCGATATCGCAAACGCCCAGCTCAACGATGAAGAGCCGCCGACGGCCAAGCGATCTGCACCGGCTAAGGATAAAAGCACTGCACCCGAAAAGGCAGCCAAGCAGGATAAGGACACAGGAAAAGACAACGGCGCTGGCGATGAAGCTAAGGCCGATTCCGAGTCTGCTTCCACTCCGGAAGCCAAGTCCAAGCCTGCCGCCGATAAGACCGAAGGTAAGGGTGCTGCCGGTACGGCCGCAGCTGGGGGAGTCGGCGCCGCTGCTGCTGCAGCCTCTGGTGACCGCCAGGAATCCGCCTCAGATGATGCAGATAAGGAACCTGCAGATCAGGCAGAGGATCAATCTGATAAACCGGCTTCCGCGCAGGCTTCCACACCTGCTTCTGGTGAGAAGGAAGCAGAAGAAAAAGAAGCAAAGGGCAGCGAGCAATCCGCCCCAGCTGCTGCCGAGAAACCTGCGGCAGCGAGCGCAGGCGAACGCGGCGAGCCGGACCATGAAGAAAAAGCCCCAGAAGACGTTGTATCCGTCGAGGCCGCCGAGGTAGAAGATGAATCGCCAGTCTTTGACGCGGTGGTAGATGATAAAGACGCAGACCACATCGAAGAACGCGTCGATAGCCACGAGGAAGCCGAAGAAGCCGCAGCTGCAGCCGATGCACAAACGGATGCGGCGGAAGCGGCCAAGGAACAAACGCCTGTACCAGATGGCGAGCCTGCCGCGACGGGCCAGCCCACCGAGGACATTGCTCCGGCGGGAGGCCGCCTCGGCCGACTGCGCGGCCGCCTCTCTCGTTCCCAGAACGCCATCGGCCAAGGACTGATGGGGATCCTTTCCGCCGGTGATCTGGATGAAGACGCCTGGGAGGAAATCGAAGATACCCTCATCATGGCGGACCTTGGCACCAAGTCCACGATGAAGGTCACCGATTCTTTGCGTGACAAGATCGCTGAGCGTGGCGTGTCGAGCGAAGAAGAAGCACGTGCGATGCTGCGTGAATGCCTCATCGAGGCCTGCCACCCAGAAATGGATCGCTCCATTCGCGCGATGCCTAATGACGGCAAGCCGGCCATCGTGATGGTCGTGGGCGTTAACGGCACCGGTAAGACCACCACCACCGGTAAGCTCGCCCGCGTCCTCGTATCGATGGACCACAGCGTATTGCTGGGTGCGGCAGATACCTTCCGAGCCGCAGCAGCCGATCAGCTAGAAACGTGGGGGCGCCGCGTGGGCGCCGAAACCGTACGCGGCAAGGAAGGCGCAGACCCTGCCTCCGTGGCCTTTGATGCCGTGGCCACCGGTGTGGAGCAGCAGGTCGATGTCGTTTTGGTTGATACGGCCGGCCGCCTGCACACCTCGACCGACCTGATGGATCAGCTGGGCAAGGTCAAGCGCGTTGTAGAAAAGAAGACCGAGGTTGATGAGGTTCTCTTGGTCCTCGATGCCACGGTGGGTCAAAACGGTCTGGCACAGGCACGCATTTTCCGCGAGGTTGTGGATATTTCCGGCGTGGTGCTTACCAAGCTGGATGGCACGGCGAAGGGCGGCATCGTCTTCCAGGTGCAAGAAGAATTGGGTGTTCCAGTCAAGCTTGTGGGCTTGGGTGAGGGTGCCGATGATCTTGCGCCATTCGAAGTCGAAGGATTTGTCGATGCCTTGTTAGGCGAGAAATAGGGACTCCTTCAACCGGCTTAGATAACTCCCCAGGACCCCGGCTGCTTACAAAAGCGAGAAAGCCGCGGGCGCTGGGGAGTTTTCTCCCGCCTATGTGCCGTGCGTGTATGCCCCGCGAGCATGGGATGCCCTGAATTACTGTGATCTGGATTGGGTTGGTGAGCAATGGTAATCTGGTAGGGCTGTATTTAGTGATTCGGTGCGAAATTCGCACCAATCCAAGACCAAGGTTCGTGAGGCAAGTATTTCGTGACGCTACTTTTTGCTGTCCTCCTTGCGGCATTGGCAGTGATCTTGGCACCGGTGACCGTAAAGGTCATGGACCGACAGGCGGGCTATCCATTAGCTGGCCTTTTTCTCATTGCAGCGGTGCTCATTGCTAAGGATTTTTCTGCCATTGCAGCCGGGGAGGAACTCAGTTTCGAAGCCACCTGGGTACGCGATTTTATTGCGCCGGGGGTTGACGTAAGTTTCGCTCTGCGTGGAGATGCATTGAGCATCTTCTTCGCCATGTTGGCTCTTGTCATTGGCGCTGTCGTGTTGACGTACTCGGCAGCCTATCTCCCTAAAAACGAGGGAAATACGAGCTTTTATACACTGATGACGGCATTCACGCTGTCCATCTTGTTACTGGTTCTGGCCAATGACGTTGTTGTCCTATTCCTCGCCTGGGAGCTTGTCTCCTTGGCATCTTTCATGCTCATCGCGCGTTCTGGCTCTGGGGGAGAGGCAGGTTCCCAGCGCACCTTAATTCTGACGTTTATCGGTGGCCTTACGCTATTGACGGCATTAGGCATTGCCGCAGTGACCACCGGTTCGACCACCATTTCTGAGATCCTCGCATCCTCGGTATGGGATGAACGTCCAGGTGTGACCGCAAGCGTTGCCGTGCTAATCGCGGCTTCTGCCTTTACCAAGTCCGCTCAATTCCCATTCCACTTCTGGCTGCCAGAAGCCATGGCCGCCGCTACGCCAGTCTCGGCGTTCCTACACGCCGCGGCCGTGGTCAAGGCGGGCATCTACTTGCTCATTCGCTTCTCCACGATCTTTTACGACGTTGCGGTGTGGAACTGGGTGCTCATCGTCGTCGGTATGGGCACGGCGGTAATGTCCGCAGTCTTCGCGGTACAAAAGACGGACCTGAAGAAGCTGACCGCTTATTCCACCGTTTCCCACCTGGGTTGGATTGTCGCCACTATCGGTGTCGGCACCCCATTCGCCATCGGTGCGGCACTGGTACACACCTTGGCACACGCGCTCTTCAAGTCCTCGCTGTTCATGCTCATCGGCGTCATTGACCATGAAGCAGGTTCGCGCGATATCCGACGCCTTGGCCCGCTGTGGAATAAGATGCCGTGGACGTTTGGCTCTGTAGTCATCGGCGCCGCATCCATGGCTGCGGTACCTCCACTGCTGGGCTTTGTGTCCAAGGAAGGCATGCTCACTGCCTTTGAGGATGCCCCCATTGGCGGCGCAGGCCAAGCAATCTTGCTTGCCGTGGCAGGAATCGGTGCCTTCTTTACCTTCACCTACTCTGCAAAGATCGTCTTCGGCGCATTCTTCGATGGGCCACGGTCCATGGACGATGTCCACGAAGCCCCAGTTTCCCTGTGGCTTCCTGCAGCGCTACCGGGCTTTATGTCCCTGCCGCTCGTCTTCGTCCTGGGCATTTTCGATGAGCCTTTGGAGCATGCCGTTGGCGCCGTGGGCATGGAAACGCATGCTCACCTTGCGGTATGGCATGGAATCAACGTGCCATTTATCATTTCGATCCTCGTGCTGGTAGCCGGAATTGCGGCCATCTTTGTCCGCAAGAAGATGTGGCCGGCTTTCGAGGGACGCAGCTTCATGCCGCGCAGCGGCAACGAGCTCCTGCAAAGCCTGCAAGATGGCTGCGCCAAGCTCGGCCAGGTATTGGGCAAAATGTCCGATTCCCACAATCCGTCTCGCCACATTTTGCCGATTGTCATCGTGGTTATTGTTCTTGCTGGTACTACGTTGTTCGGCGAGGGAGTCGACGGCGTACCGCTGCAACCGCGCGTCGATGGGCTAGACAACCCGTGGGACCTTCTGCCTTTGGGCATTATTGCGTTGTCCGTATTCGGGCTGGTGCGCACCAAGAACCGCCTTACCGGCGCCGTCATGATCGGCATTGCGGGTACAGGCGTTACCTTGCAGATGTTCCTCTTGGGTGCACCGGACGTGGCACTTACCCAGTTCATGGTGGAAGCACTGTCTGTGGTCGTCATGATGATGGTGCTGCGTTACCTGCCAGAGACCTTCCAGCCGGTTACGGATAAATCTCGCAGGGTGGGCTCCATCGTCATCGCCGTATTGGCCGGTGTTGCGGCCTTCCTCGGAGTCTGGGGCCTGATGGGCCGGCACGAACGCTCGGACCTGGCGCTGTGGTACCTCGACAAGGCACCGGATATCACGGGTGGCGATAACGTCGTGGCCACCATCATCGTGGAATTCCGTGCACTCGATACCTTGGGCGAGCTGTCCGTGCTGGGCATGGCCGCCGTCGTTATCGCAGCCATTACCACCACGCTGCCGCGCTTCCCGTTCAGCTCGGGCACGCGCCCGGCGCCGTTCGGCCAGTCACAGCTGAACTCCGTGCCGCTGCGCAAGGGAATCAATATTGTCATTCCTTTGCTCATCATCATGTCCGTCATCGTGTTCTTCCGCGGACACAATTCTTCCGGCGGTGGATTCCCAGCTGCGCTCATCATGGGTGCGGCCATCGGACTTACCTACCTGTCCCGCGGCTCCGATGAAATTGTCTTCGGCCGCATGACCCCCGTGCACCTTACCGGTATTGGCATCATTACCGCGCTGTTGGCAGGCTTTATTGGCTACTGGCACGACGGCTTTGGCAATGGTGGTTTCCTTACCGCCTTGCACGGTGAGGCCCTTGGCCAGCACTGGACGACGTCCCTCATCTTCGACCTCGGTATTTATCTGGCGGTGCTGGGTATGCTCACGATGGCCATCAATGCCTTGGGTGGCTACCTCAGGCCTGGTACCGAGCGGGACTACCTGCCATGGGTCCATGATGATGACTCGGCCCTGCCGGCGACGCCGCGGATTGCCGTTGAGGATGCGGACGATCCGTACCCAGACCCAATCAACCCTTCGACGGATCCGCTGGCTTTGCTCAGCCCCAAAGAGGCAAAGACAAAGACAAAGCAACGTCGCCGTTCTAACGCCAACCGAGGAGGGGAGAAGTAATGATTCTCGCGTTAACAATCGCCATCCTCATCGGTGGCGCCGTCTACCTCATTCAGCAACGCGGCTTGGTCCGCATTGTATTGGGCATGATGGCATTCGGCCACGGTGCCAACCTGACCTTGTTGGCCACTGGCGTGTACTCCTACCGAGGTGAAGCCTTTCCCTCGGAAGTCCCCCATGACCAGATGGCCGATCCGCTACCGCAGGCATTCGTTCTAACGGCAGTTGTTATCTCCATGGCAACCTCGACCATCCTGTTGACCATGGCTGCAATGGGCAAAAACGATGACACCGATGTGGTGGAACCCGTCGATGACAACACCATCGACCACGCATTTTCTACCTTGGGCCGCGATGCCCAGAATCGAGCAATCTTGGAAGAATCCGCAAATGAGCTCGATCGCATTGGCCGAGTAGACCACGACACCCCTGTGGCTGAGCGCGGGGTACAGAGGAAGAAGGAGGATGAAAAATAATGGCTGATGTTGTAGCCCAACTTCTTCCACTTTTCCCGGCAATTCCCCTCATTGCCGCGGCTCTTGCCTTGCTGGCGCCATGGCGCGCCGTCCGCGATGCGATCATGCTCATCATCCCTGGAGTCGGTGTCTTCGCCGGCCTGGGGCTGTTGATCTACACCATGAACAATGGGGTAGTGGCGCATACCGTGGGCCTCTACGTAGGCAATGTGGGTATTCCGCTCGTTGCGGATGCCTTCTCCGCGCTGATGATCATCACCACGATGATCGTTGCCTTTGGCGCCAACTGGTTCGCCATCGTGGGCGGGGAGACTAAATCCCGTTATTACCCTTCGCTCACGCTGATTCTTATCACCGGTGTGTGCGGTGCGCTCCTGACCGCTGACCTCTTTAACTTCTTCGTGTTCATTGAGGTCATGCTGCTGCCGTCGTACGGCCTTATCACCATGTCTGGTACGTGGTCGCGCCTGGCAGCTGGTCGCGCGTTCGTCCTCGTTAACCTTTTCGCCTCCACGCTGCTGGTGGTTGGTGTCGGTTATATCTATTCCGTCACCGGTTCGGTTAACTTGGCCGCCCTGCAGGGGGCCGCCGCCGGCAACGGTCCGGTGACCGTCGCTGCGGGCATTATTCTCATTGCGATTACCGCCAAGGCTGGCGTATTCCCAGTGCAGTCCTGGCTGCCGCGTACCTATCCTGGAACGTCGGCCGCGGTGATGGGACTATTTTCCGGCCTGCACACGAAGGTTGCTGTGTACATGCTTTACCGGCTGTACGTGCAGCTTTTCGATCTTGAGCAGCGGTGGAACGTGATCATCATCGTCCTCATGCTGATCTCTATGATGATCGGTGCGTTTGGTGGCCTGACCGAAAAGACCATTCGCCGCGTGTTGGGTTACCAGATGCTCAACGGTATGCCATTCATCTTGGTGATGCTGGCCTTTACCTCGGAAGATCCGAGCCGCGCCCTGGCCGCCGGTATCATGTACACGATTCACCACATGGTGACCGTTGGCTCGTTGATCCTGGCCTCCGGTGCCATCGAAGAGACCTACGGCACGGGTGACTTGACCAAGCTATCTGGCCTCGCGCGCCGCGATACCATTATCGCCTGGATTTTTGCCGCTGGTGCTTTCTCCGTTGTGGGCTTCCCGCCATTCTCCGGCATGTGGGGCAAGCTCATGATCGTCTTCGAGGTCGCCCGCAATGGCGGGGCTTGGGCCTGGATTGCGATTGCCGCCATAATCATCGCCTCCTTCGCAGCATTCTTGGCGATGTTGCGCGTCTGGCGCGAAGCATTCTGGGGACACGATTTGCCCTCGGACAAGGTTCCCGATGAGCTCATCATTCGCAAGAAATTGATGGCGCCTTCTGCAGCGCTCATCTTGGTCTCGCTGGGCATGTTCATTTTCTCCGGCGTGGTCATTGATGCGGTGGAAACCGCAGCAGACCAATTGCTGGACACGACGGCTTATACTGACACCATCTTGGACGATGACTCAGCCGCACTACCTAATATCGATGACATTCAGGAGGGCCGATAAATGCATGCCGTAGCCTATGCACTCTGGCTCATCAAAGAAATTTTCGTTGCTGGGTTCACCCTGGCGATGTCAGCATTTAAGCCCGATAACGAATACCACCCGGTCATCATCCGGTATCCACTGCGCGTTACCAGCGCCTGGGAGATCTTCTGGTTCACCTCGTCCATCACCGCTACCCCTGGCACGCTGTCCTTGGGGCTCCGCGAACCGCCGCGGAAGGGCTTGCCCCGCATCGTGCTAGTACAAGCGGTCCAGGGTTCCGATCCTGCGGCGATTGTGGCTGACTTAGCCGATATGGAAGAGCACTTGGCCCCGCGCGTCAAGAGCATCGACTATGGCGTGCCTGGGCAAGGGGATACGACGGAACTCGATGAGGCTTTCTACGAATTCCCCTTGGATACGCTCGGCCGCTATATGCGCTCACCGGATCTCGCGCGGGCGGAGGACACTCCGCTTTCGGAGAGCCAGGCGGACGTCGAAAAGCCCAAGCACCTCGCCCGGAAAATTCAACGCAGGAAGGAGACCGACCGATGATTGATTTTGCAACATTGTCCCCATTCGGTTGGGTTGTACTGGTGTGCGTGTTCATCATGGGCGGGGCAGCCTGGTGCGGGGTGCTATTGGCGCTGCGCACCCGTGACGAGCTCACCCGCGCGGTGATGTCAGACATTGTCTTTTACGGCATGATCTGCATGTACCTCGGTTGGTCAATGATCAATAATGCCCCATTAGCCTATGACATTGCCCTGATTGGCGCCATCGCTGCCGGTATTTTGCCGACCTTGTCTATGGCCCGCATTATTTCGAAAGGGCGGCGATAAGCCATGGCTGTATACGAGATTATTGCTTCGGTTCTGCTCATTGTGGCCACGATCCTCGTGGTGGCAACCGTGGTCTCCTTGTGGCGCGCACCGGATGCCTTGACCCGTGCCAACCTGATGGGTCCGACCGTGGGTTTGGCGGTGCCGCTTATTATCCTCGCCAAGCTAGTGGTGGATTTTGGGCAGGATGGCTTTTCACTAGGCCTCCTTATCAAGGGCCTCATCGCGTGCTTTGGTGTCTGGATTATCGGCTCGGTGGGTTCGTTCTACCTGGGGCGTTCCATCTACGGTGTTGCGGTTACTGACGTTAAACACGCCAAACACAATAATGAGAAAATTCAGACCGTCTACGCTGATGAAGACGAAATCTAGGGTTATCTTTCCCTAGTGTGCAGCGCGGGTTCGTACTTTCTCCATGGAGGATGTACGGCCCGCGTTTCTTTTGGGCAGATGCGGTGCGTACAGCAGCGGATCCAGCCTTAATTTACCGGCTGCAACTGTAATTCGGGCACATTCGGAAGTCGTGCGGGGTTAGACTAGAACGCAGCATATCCGCGCCGCGCCTGGCCGCCGACTTATACTTTTCTTCAGGAGGATTAAATGAAACTAATTACCGCCATCGTTAAGCCGTTTACTCTGCCGGATATCCGGGAGGCATTAAAACAGCAGGATGTACACGGCCTTACAGTGACCGAAAGCCAGGGCTTTGGGCAACAGAGTGGGCACAGCGAGGTCTACCGCGGCGCCGAATACGCGACGGACTTTGTACCCAAGGTGAAATTAGAAGTTTTGACCGCTGATGACCAGGTGGAAGAGCTCATTGACGCCATCGTGGATGCCGCTTATACCGGCAAGATTGGCGATGGCAAGATTTGGATTACCCCGGTAGAAGACGTCATCCGTATCCGCACCGGGGAGCGCGGCGAGACCGCCCTTTAAGCAAAAATGGTGGCAGCATCCGCTCTTCGCAGCGAGGCTTATGACGCGGCGGTGCGCCTGCTCCAGGATTTAGATCTGCCGCCGCACACGGCGCTAGCTGCCACTGGCTCTTTAGCCAGGCAGGAGATGACTCCCTATTCCGATATTGATGTCATCTTGATCTTTCCGGAGGATTACGAGCCAGATCCCCGCTTGGTAGAGGACTTGTGGTATCCGGTGTGGGATGCCAAGTATCGGTTGGATTTTGCCCTGCGTACCCCGCAGGAGTGCGCCGAGATCGCCTTGCAGGATGCCTCAGCTGGCTTCGCACAATTGGATCTGACGTATATTGCTGGCGAGAAGCCGCTTGTCGATGACGCTCGTCAACGCCTCCTACACGCGTGGCGTCGACAGTTGCAGCGGGGGTTTGACCGCTTCGTCGATACCGCCATCGCACGGTGGAACCGTTCTGGCGCCGTTGCCACCATGACTAACCCAGATCTGAAAAACGGGCGCGGGGGATTGCGCGATATTCAGCTCTTGCGTGCTTTGGCCCTAGGAAACCTGTGCGATCTGCCTGTGCTGGAAGAAGAGCGGCGGTTGTTACTCGATGCACGGACCCTGCTGCACGTCAAGGCTCATCGGCACCGCGATATTTTGGATCCGGACTTTGCCGCAGATGTCGCTGATGAATTAGGTTTTAGCAGCCGCTATGAGCTAACGGCGGCACTGGTTACTGCAGCTTCTGCTGTCGATGAAGCGGTAGAGCGTAGCTTGGCCACAGCCCGCGGCGTTTTGGGTAGCCGGGGTGCTGGTCCGGCGCAGGGGCGCGACCGTGTGCGCAGGCCCCTTGACGTGGACGTCGTGGCTGATGGTGCCGTTATCTCCTTGGCCCGCACACCCAATCGTGCAGACCCATGGCTGTTGACCCGAGTCGCGGCGGCCGCAGCGCGGACAGGCTATTCCGTCTCCGCAACGACATGGCGGGTACTGCAGGAGCTGCCGGCTCCACCGGAGCGGTGGCCGCGGGCGGCCGTGGATGACTTTTTCGCCATTTTGTCTTCGCCGTCTCATACCCCGCGGGTGATTGCGGAGCTGGATCGCTATGGGCTGTGGGAGCGCTTGGTCCCAGAATGGGGTCATGTGCGCGGATTACTGCCCAGAGAACGCAGCCACATGCATTCTGTTGACTACCACCTCGTCGCCACCGTCACGCGCTGCGCCGAGGTGCGGACCTCGGTGGCGCGCCCGGATCTGCTCCTCCTGGCCGCGTTGTACCACGATTTAGGCAAGGGACATGACCGCCCGCACGAGCAAGTAGGAGCAGAGATGGTGGCGCGGCAGGCCGCGCGCATGCGCTTTAATCTTGCAGATATTTCCCGCGTGCAAACCGTGGTGGCAGAGCATACGAGCCTGGCGCGATTGGCAGCGACGATGGATCCGAGTTCGGATGCCGCGCGCGATGCCCTATTGAATGCGTGCCATTATGATCAATTGACCATTTCGCTGCTCGAGACCTTATCCAAGGCGGATGCCTTATCAACAGGCCCTGGCGTGTGGTCTGCTCGCACCGCACAGGCGCAGGCCCTATCGTCGCCCGCGCTTTGGAAGCGAATAAGCCGCGCATAGTCACCCGCCCCTTAGTCCGTGTTCCGCAGGACGAGTATGGGGTAGGGCTTGCGGTTGATTGGCAGGAGGAAGTGGTCACCGTGACCTGGTCCGGTGCCAATAAGGCAGAGTTTAAGCGCATTTTTGCGCTGATTTCAGCCTTGGGGTGGACGATTGTGCGGGCCAATTTCGTACAGGGTGATGCTGGTAGCTATCAGGCGGAGTTTGTCATCCGCACTGTGCAAAAGACGCTCACAGAGGCCGCGGAACCGGATAGGTTTATCCAGTCCTATAATTCGCGTACGTACAAAGAGCTTCCCGATATCGCAGGTGAGCCCACGACGGCGGCCTTTAACGTGGGTGGTATTTTGGAGATTCGTACCGTCGAGAGAATAGGTGCATTGGGCTATTTGGTGGAGTCTTTGCCGGAGTTTATGTGGCTGCGCCATGAGATCCTGGGCGCCACGATGATTGTGCATGTGTTCTTTGGAGCTTCGGTTTCGCGCGCCCAGGTGGTGGGGAATGTGACCAGGGCCCTGGCTAGGGACTAAGATTGAATAATTGAACTTTAGATCGATCTAATTTAAGGGAGCGCATCCGTAGTGTTTGACTCACTATCAGACCGCCTACAGTCAGCCCTGGCGGGCCTGCGCGGCAAGGGCAAATTAACTGAGGCGGATATCAACGCCACGACTCGTGAGATTCGTTTGGCCTTGCTGGAAGCTGACGTTTCTCTGACGGTGGTGCGCGGGTTTATCAAGCGCATCAAGGAACGCGCCCGTGGCGCGGAAGTATCTGAGGCGCTCAACCCCGCCCAACAGGTGGTCAAGATCGTCAATGAGGAGCTCATTGAGATCCTAGGCGGAGAAACCCGCCGGTTGAACTTGGCCAAGAATCCACCGACCGTCATCATGCTGGCCGGTCTGCAGGGTGCTGGTAAAACCACCTTGGCCGGTAAATTGGCCAAGCACCTCACGAAGCAGGGACACACCCCGATGCTCGTGGCCTGTGACTTGCAGCGCCCAGGAGCCGTGCAGCAGCTGCAGATCGTCGGCGAGCGCGCGGAGGTCCCGACCTTCGCCCCAGATCCTGGTACCTCCCTGGATTCCAATGACCACGAGATGGGTACCTCGCACGGGGACCCGGTGGACGTCGCCAAGCGCGGTATTGCTGAAGCAAAACAGAAGCAGCACGATGTGGTCATCATCGATACCGCCGGCCGCCTGGGCATCGATGAAACCCTGATGACGCAGGCGCGCAATATCCGCGATGCCGTCAATCCGGATGAAGTCCTGTTCGTCATCGACTCCATGATTGGTCAGGACGCCGTGCAAACGGCGGAGGCCTTCCGCGATGGCGTGGACTTTACCGGCGTGGTTCTCACGAAGCTGGATGGTGACGCCCGCGGTGGTGCAGCGCTGTCCATTCGTGAGGTGACCGGTAAGCCGATTTTGTATGCGTCCACCGGTGAGAAGCTCGATGATTTTGATGTCTTCCACCCAGAGCGCATGTCTAGCCGCATTCTGGGCATGGGTGACCTGCTCTCCCTGATTGAGCAGGCGGAAGCCACCCTGGATCACCAGAAGGCCGAAGAAGCAGCCTCTAAGCTTGGCTCCGGCGAGCTCACGCTGAATGACTTCTTGGACCAGATGTTGATGATCCGCAAGATGGGTCCGATTGGCAACCTGCTGAAGATGATGCCTGGCGGCAAGCAGATGAATGAAATGGCCGCCATGGTGGATGAAAAGCAGCTGGATCGCATCCAGGCCATCATCCGCGGTATGACCCCAGAAGAGCGCGAGAACCCGAAGATCTTGAACGCGTCGCGCCGCAAGCGCATCGCCAATGGTTCCGGTGTAAGCGTTTCTGAGGTCAACCAGCTCATTGAGCGCTTCAACCAGGCCAAGAAGATGATGTCCAAGATGGCCGGCCAATTTGGCATGGGCGGTGGCGGACGTTCTGCCACCAAGAAAAAGCCAAAGGGCCGCAAGGGCAAAAACGGTAAGCGCAAGAAGGGCAAGGGCGGCGGTGGCAACCGCGGCCCCAAGATGCCGGGTGGTATGCCAGGAATGGGCGGCGGTATGCCGTCGATGGAAGAGCTACAGCAGCTGCAGCAGCAAATGGGCGGTGCCGGCGGTGCCGGTGGCCTTGGCGGTGGAAAGATCCCCGGCATGCCCAAGATGCCCAAGGGCATGGAGAATATCGACCTCGATAACCTCAACTTTGGCAAGGGCAAAAAGTAGCCGCGCAGAGACATAAACAGAAGGTGGCCCATGACCTCTCAGGTGATGGGCCACCTTTGTGTGTGCCGTCGCGGGGGGGGAGCGTCTACACCGGGTCGTTTTCCAGGGTATTGGGATACGGCACCGGGTTGGCGCGCCGCGTGCCACCGGTGGTGGGGGCAGCTGGCGATTCCTCTAGTGCTGCCTCTGCCTCTTCCGGGGAGATTTCTGGCGCCTCTTGTTGGACCTTTTCGCCGTTCAAGAAGGGCGTGAGGGCTTCTCGGATCATCGGCATCGCGGAATCAGCAAAGGCGTTGGTGATGTGGTGCATATCGCGGTAGACCATGGTGTTGCCGATGATGACCGGGCAATCGCCATTAGCATCGCAGAACCACGGCGCGGTATCGAGGGACAGCATGTTTTCGTACTGCGATAGAACAACGGCACCTGGATCGTAAGGTTGGTAAACCTGCTCAAACCGCATGCCGCAGCCCACAGAGTCCTCAGTGGCAACGTAGCACTCATCGAATTCGCGCGGCTCCCCGTCCTCATCGAATCCCCACGGGTTATCGCGGAAACCCAGGAAGGGGATATCGCGCTTGGATAGTTCTTCCCAAAAGGCTTGGTAGCCGGCGGGGACAGCATCTGGGCCATGCCCGAATTCGTTTTGCGGGCGGGTGGTATTGGAGATAACCAACTCTGGCTGGGCTTCGGCAATGCGGTCCATGACCAGTTCACCCCACTCGGCGCATTCGGGGCTGACCGTGACGTCATCGCCAAGCTCGATGGGGCAACCTTGGCGCAAGAGGGGAACCAGCTTGAAACCCATCTCTCGGCCGAGGCGGTCGAGGGCAGAGGAGTATTGCTCCGCGTGGGATCCTCCCACCAAATAGACTTCCTTTTCGGCAGTAGTGTCGCCGAAAATGCAGGGGGTCTTGCCGTCCCTGCGCGTTTCAAAGAAGAAATCAGCGGGCTGGCTATCGGGCACGAAGCACCAGTTTGCAGCAACCGGCGGCTGGATCCCTCTAGCCACGATAGGATCCGGTTTGATCTCTACTCCGTCCGGCGGGGTGATGTCATTGATGAACGTGGTAGCGCCGGGATATTGCTGGGGATTGAGCATTTCCGCGTCGGCGATATTAAGGGTGCGCAGCCACAGCGGCTGAATGAGAAGCAGCGCCGTGACGCAGCTGGCGACCACGACACCGCCGATGGCTCGACCGGCACCGGCACGAGTGGACAGACTGGAGACTGCCTTGTGGGCTGGAAGATCCTCTGCCAAGGGTCGCTTGCGGTGCTGGCGCAGGGGACGCTCGATGAAGCGATGCGTGATATCTGCAAGCAGCAGGGAGATGGCAATAATAATGATGCCCAGCCACCACGACGGGGTCTGCTGGCCCAAGTACGAGGTGGACAAAATAAGCAGCGGCCAGTGCCATAGATACAGTGGATAGGCGACATCGCCTAGCCAGCGCGCCTTTTTAGAGGCCATGGCCTTGGAGATCTTGCCGCCACCGCCCAAGATGATGAGTACGGCACCGCCCAAAGGCAAAAGCGAGAGCGGTCCTGGGTAGGCGGTGGTCTCTGCGATGATGGCGCCGGTAAAGACCAGCATGAAAAGGCCAAGGCCAGTAAACAGATCATAAAAACGCGCAGGAATCTTCCATGCAGAACCGTAGATGGCTAGAACCGCACCAAGGGTCAACTCCCAGGCGCGTGACCACGTGGAGTAGTAGTTTTCTGGAGTTCCGTGTAGCCCATGGCGCGAGGCATAGGCAAAGGAAATGATGGTCACCACGATGAGGATGGGGCCGGCGATTTGGTTGACCGTGGGGAAGCGGTTTGTGCGCAGTGAAGATTGCTGCGGGCGCCATTTCATTATCGCAGCCAGGATGAGGGCAAAGGCAATGCCCATCAGGTAGAACTGGCCCTGCACGGACATCGACCACATATGCTGCAGCGGGGAAGTATCGGCGGCGGCCGCAGTGTAGTCAGCGTGTTGGCGCGCCAGCTCCCAGTTCTGGTAGTACAGCATGGTTGCCGTAATTTGCTGGGTAAATTCAGTGCGCATGAGCTGCGGCGTGAAAAGGCGCACGAAGATATACGTCACACCGATGACCAAAACAAGGCTTGGTACCAAGCGGCGCAACGTGCGCCAGATTGGCCACCATGGGTTCAATGACGCGTTGGGCTTGCCGGCATAGCGCAGCTGTGAGCCTAAAAAGAAGTAACCGGAAAGCAGTAAAAAGACATCCACGCCGCCAGAGACACGACCGACAAAGACGTGGTAGATAACTACGAGGCCAATTGCGATACCGCGCAGACCATCGAGGTCATAGCGGTATCGAAAGTTGCGTGGAGAATCATTTGTCATAAAACGTCATTTCGTGCGCTTGCTCATGGGGAAACAAGCGTGGCGTACTTCTAAGCCTTCTGGGTCAAAGGTTTACGTTCGGCTAATAAGGGTACTCTTTAATGGTCTCGGAGGCATAACGAGGCAAGGTAGAATGCGGGAGACGCGGAGATTTTAAAATACTGCCTGCACACGCTAAAATGGTTCGGGTTATCGCAGTGGTGTGAACTGCTGACGATAATGAGACGTTTCATTCTGCGTAACACCGTTCCCGTCTACGGTCGGCCGGTACGTCACGCGCAGATAAAATCCAAGGGTTGAACCGGCGTGCTAAAAAGCGCGTGTCTGAACTGCCCAGTGACTAGAAAAGGAGCCATCATGGCTGTCAAAATTAAACTGCAGCGCGTAGGTAAGATCCGCGCCGCTGAATACCGCGTAGTTATCGCTGATGCTCGTACCCGCCGCAGCGGCAAGGTCATCGAGAACATTGGCATCTACCACCCGAAGGAAGAGCCTTCCCTCATCAAGATCGACTCCGAGCGCGCACAGCACTGGCTGTCCGTTGGTGCACAGCCTACCGAGCCTGTTTTGGCACTACTGAAGGTCACCGGTGACTGGCAGAAGCACAAGGGCCTGCCGGGCGCAGAAGGCACCTTGAAGGTTGCCGAAGAGAAGAAGTCCAAGCTGGACCTCTTCAACGAGGCACTGGCTGAGGCTAATAACGGCCCAACCATCGAGGCCATCACTGAAAAGAAGAAGGCCAAGGAAGAAGCAAAGAAGAAGAAGGAAGCTGAAGAGGCTGCTGCAGCTGAGGCTGCCGCTGCTGCTGCCGGCGAGGCAGACGCTGAAGCAGAAGCTTCTGAGGAGTCCGCAGAGTAATCTGCTCGGTCTCTAGCGCCCTTTACTGATTAGGGCGCTGTGCATAAGCTTCATCCCCCACCTGTCATCGTTGCCTTTATGCGCGATAACGAGTGGGGGATTTTGCGCGCTCGGCCAGCGCGCGGCCGCCACTGAGGCTAGTGGCTAGCGCTATTCAGAGCGTGGCCGCAATTCGGGGTAATTGGCGTATACATCGCCTGGATCTTTAAAATCCATCCCGCGCAAGCTGCCTGCGACGACGGGTTTGAATAGCTGATAGATTTCCTCCCGCGGCAGTTTAGACAGGGGCCCGTCAATGGCAAGTACGGTAAACCCGTGGACGGCGGACCAAGACAGCAAGCTATTGTGTAGGAAATACTCTTTATTGGGCGTTTGGCCTTGGGCTTGGGCGTGACGGGCCAAGAGATCGAAGTAGCGCTGAATCAGATTCAGGTGCTCGCTTTTTGGATCATCGGGAGTTGAGGGGTTTACGCCGAGCATAAAGCGAAGCGCCTTCCACTCCAACATGCAACGGAAGAAGTTCGTTTCATCCAAGGCAAATTCGAGGTAGGCATACCCAACCTGCACGAGGTGATCGGGGAAGGCGAGGACGCCAGCTTTATCGGTGGTGTGGTGAAGGCGGCGCACGAGCTCGTCGGTGGCTAGTTCGGCTACCTTATCGTGCAGTTCTTCCTGATCCTTAAAGTGCCGGTAGGCCGAGGTGGGGGACACTCCTGCCGCGCGGGTGACGGCGCGGATGGTAATAGCCTCTGGGCCTTTTTCCTTTCCTAATTGCACGGCGATCCGTAGCAGCTCGTCGTGGAGGTTTCCGTGGTGGTAAGGCTTGTTATGAGACTGCGATGTATCCAAAATCTGTCCTAACGGTGTGTGTATTCCAATTAGCCTGTAAGCATCGTTAAAAGCATTAGTGCCGGTTGCCCGTCTGACTGTTCTGTCGGTGAGTCCGAGTTCACATCCGGTAGGGGTGCGGCAACGCTATGCACTATATAGGCGGGTAAGTGCACAATGTTACCTGGGGCTAGTGCGACCGTGTTCTCCCCACAAGTGAAATTCACTTCGCCGCGTATCGCCTGCACGGTGATCGGATGGGCGGCTTTGTGATCTGGCAGGGATTGACCAGGGGCAAAACTGAAAAGGATCAGGTTTGCGCGCTCACCGTTTAAGACTCGCTTAACCCCAGGGCGCTCGCGTTCAGGATCGGTGGGAGGCGCCAAAGCCACCAGATCAAGGTCGGTCAAGGGGGAGTTCGGTGCCTCCTGATGCGCACTGCGAGGATCGGAGGACGGGTGGGAAGAGTCGTTCATGCTTCAAGCGTAATGCCTAAGAGCGAGATTGTGGGGAGCGCGGCAGGAAATAAGAGCAACTGGGTGTATGCGGTAAACTCTGCGCCATGGAATTGATGATTGGGCGCGTCATTAAGTCGCATGGGATCAAGGGAGAAGTGGTGGTAGAGCCCACCACCGATGAGCCTGAGGTGCGCTTTGCGGTAGGAGAAACACTGCGGGGAAGGCAGGGCCGCAAGGAGCACGAGTTGACTATCTCTGCGGTGCGCAGCCACAAGGGCAGGCTTTTGGTGACGTGCAAGGAAATTGCCGACCGCACGCAGGCGGAAAGCCTGCGCGGCACCCAATTTTTCGCTGCCCCATTAGAGAATGACGACGAGGGCTTTTATGACCACGAGCTCGAAGGCCTGCGCGTTATCCACGAGGGGGAAGACATCGGCTCTGTGACCTCCGTCGTGCACGGGCCTAGCCAAGACCTCTTAGAGGTTGAGCTGGCTTCGGGCAACTCCGCCTTGGTGCCCTTTGTCCATGCCATCGTCCCCGAGGTGGACTTGGAAGCCGGCTCGTGCACCATCCAACCCCCAGAAGGATTGTTGGATCTATGAGGCTCGATGTCGTGACCATCTTTCCGGAATACCTGCAGCCGCTGCGCCATGCCCTTTTAGGCAAGGCAATCGAGCAGGGCCGTCTTGAGGTGGGCGTGCACGATCTGCGGCAGTGGGCTACGGATGCTCATAAATCGGTCGATGACTCCCCCTTTGGTGGCGGCCCAGGAATGGTCATGAAACCTGAGGTATGGGGCCCTGCGCTTGACGATGTCGCACTCGGGACCACCGCCCCCACCCTCGATTCCTCCCTGCCGCACCTCAACCGCCCACGCCACGATGAATTAGAAGGTGTCGAAGCCCAGGCGTATGACGCTGAAGCGTCACAAGGCGAGCCAGATAGTGAGAACGAAGATGGCGAGCTTCCGCTGCTTCTGGTTCCCACCCCGGCTGGGGCGCCGTTTACCCAAGCGGATGCGCGGGCATGGTCCACTGAAGAGCACATTGTTTTTGCCTGTGGGCGTTACGAAGGCATCGACCAGCGCGTGGTTGAAGATGCAAAGAAGCGCTACCGCGTTCGGGAAGTATCCATCGGGGATTATGTGCTCATTGGCGGGGAGGTCGCCGTATTGGTGATCGCAGAAGCCGTAGTCCGCCTTATCCCCGGGGTATTGGGTAATAAGCGCTCGCATGAAGAGGATTCCTTTTCAGATGGCCTATTGGAAGGCCCGAGCTATACCAAACCGCGCGAGTGGCGCGGGCTTGCGGTGCCGGAGGTTTTGACTTCTGGAAATCATGGTCTGGTAGATCGGTGGCGCAGGGAACAAGCGTTGGAGCGCACGTGGCAGCGCCGCCCGGAGTTATTGGATCAGGTGGAATTGAGTAAGGCGGATAAGGCATTTGTAGCGCAATTGAGCGAGCGTGAACCGAAAGGCAAGGCACAGTAGTGCGGGTGAGCGTGGATCTTTCTGTGCTGATGAGCCAGGAAGAATGGGAAGAAAGCCTGGCTGGTATGCCGGAGAAACTGCGCGATGCTGGTTTTGTGCCGGTAAATATTTTTGCCACCGTAGTTTCCCCGTCGCCGCCGAAAGCTAGCCCATTGGCCCTGGAATATGAATTCAGCAATGGAACCGCAGCGGAGGGCACGCCGCTGTGGCGGGTCATCGTCAATGGCGATACCACAGCAGCCCTGCCCTCCGTCGCGCCGATGGTTGCTGAGTGCTTACCGCCCACCGCGGCGTGGTTGGGAAGTACAGAAATCGGGCATACCGAATTCGCGTGGTCGGCCGAGCCGGTGTGGAGTGCAGAATCCAGCGAAGAAAATTAAGAAAAATTCCCTGGAAAACTTGTATCGGTGCTGGGTAGTGCTACTGTAAGTGCAGCACACACTCGCTTTTTTACTTGCTCTCCAAGGACTCTCTCGCATGACTTCTCCCAATGGAAATGATTTTGGCGGATACAACCAACAGCCGCAGTACAACCAGTACCCCGCGTATTCTCAGCCGCAACAAAGCCGCGGGAATGGGGCCATGATTGCGGCGATCATTTTGGGAGTTGTGGCACTTCTTGCCATTGCCGCTGCGGCAGTCTTTTTCGTGCAGGGAAATGGCGATAATTCCAACGCCACCGCGCAGGAAACCCAATTTCAGCAAAAGGCGGACTCCACAAGCGTTGATGACAAGGACGACGAGAAGTCGTCGGGTAGTGAAGCTACCGTGACCAAGACTGAGCAGGCACCTGCGCCCGCCCCAGCACAGGCACCTGTAAGTAGCGGCAATGGGCACTCGTGGGGCGACTACACGAGCTATTACGCTGCCACCAGTAAAACGTCAGAGGCATTTGCAAAAAATGTCTACAACACCTTTATGAATAACTGGGTGTCCGGTGGCGGAACGGATGTCACCTTGAGCGTCTATTCACCGACTACCGGTGGTACCTATACGATGTACTGCTCCGGGAACTCCTCGCGGGTGAGCTGCTCTGGCGGCGATAGGGCCCAGGTAGTCATCCACTAAAATAGCGCGTCTTTTGCTCCTCTTCTTCCTGCTTGTAGCGTGCGGGAGAGAGAGGATTTTTGTGTGTCCGGCGGTGGCAGGCCGGGGCGGTGGACAAGGCATGCGGTAGATTGGGTGGGTCCCGTACCAAGCTTTGAAATAGAAGTGTGAGGAATCTACGTGAATATTGCGGCCACCATCGCGGCGGAGATCGGCGCTCAAGAAACCCAGGTTTCGACGGCGCTGAAGCTCCTTGCGGAGGGAAATACCGTGCCTTTCATTGCGCGCTATCGCAAGGAGGTCACGGGTGGTTTGGATGATGCCCAACTGCGCACCATCGAAGAGAGGGCCACCTACCTGCGCGAGCTAGAAGAGCGCAAAGAGACAATCCTTGCCGCCATCGATGAGCAGGGCAAGCTTAGCGATGACCTGCGCAGCCAGCTCCTTGCCTGCGATACCAAAGCCCGGCTTGAGGATTTGTATCTGCCGTATAAAAAGCGGCGCAAGACAAAGGCGGATATCGCGCGCGAAGCCGGCTTGGAAGAGCTGACCGACATATTGATTGCGCAGCCGCAGGCCCAGCCGGAGGAACTGGCACAGGGTTTTCTTACGGAAGGTTTCGCGGATACCAAGAAGGCGCTAGAGGGGGCGCGCTCCATTCTTATCGATCGCTTCGCGCTCGATGCAGACTTGGTAGGCAGTGTGCGCGAGCGCATGTTTAACCAGGGTGCCATGCAGGCGCAGGTGGTGGAAGGAAAGGAAGCCGAGGGGGCGAAGTTCAAGGATTACTTCGACTTCAACGAACCTTTTTCTTCGCTTCCTTCCCACCGCATTCTGGCACTCCTGCGCGGGGAGAACGAGGGAGTGCTGCAGCTGCACCTCGATGCCGGTGACGACGCCGACTACGAGAACCTCATCGCGGATCGGTTCGAGTTGGAACGCAGCTCCGCGTGGTTGGATAACGCCGTGCACTGGGGATGGCGCACCAAGCTGTATGTTTCTTCCAGTCTAGATGTGCGCATGCGCTTGAAAGAAGTAGCAGAAGAAGGCGCGCTCAAGGTCTTTGCCACGAACCTGCGCGATGTGCTGCTTGCCGCCCCCGCGGGCCAGCGCGCCACCATCGGCCTTGACCCGGGCTACCGCAACGGAACCAAATGCGCCGTGGTGGATAAAACGGGCAAGGTGCTCGATACCACCATCGTCTATCCCCATCAGCCGCAAAACCAGTGGTCGCAGGCGGTACAGACCCTGTCCACACTGTGCTCGCGGCACTCGGTTGACCTTATGGCCATCGGCAATGGCACTGCCTCCAGGGAAACAGAAAAGCTCGCGCACGAGATTGCTGACCTGCTCAAACAGGCTGGGGGTCAGCGGCCGACGCCCGTCGTGGTCTCCGAATCCGGCGCATCGGTCTACTCCGCATCGCAGCTGGCGGCGGAGGAATTCCCCGATATGGATGTCTCGCTGCGCGGGGCGGTCTCTATTGCCCGGCGCCTGCAGGATCCGCTGGCAGAGCTGGTGAAAATCGATCCTCAGGCCATCGGAGTGGGCCAGTATCAGCACGATGTGAACCAGACGTCGCTGGCCCGGACGTTGGATGGCGTGGTAGAAAGCGCCGTCAATGGCGTCGGCGTCGACCTCAATACGGCCTCGGCGCCGCTATTGGAGCGCGTGGCGGGTGTTAACCCCACCATCGCCGCCAATATCGTGGCCTACCGCGATGACAATGGCTCTTTTGCTACCCGCAAGGAGCTGAAGAAGGTGCCGCGCTTAGGCCCGAAGGCCTTTGAACAATCCGCCGGCTTCCTGCGCATTAATGGGGGAGCGGACCCGCTCGATGCGTCGGCGGTTCACCCCGAGGCCTATCCCATCGTGACAAGGATTGCGGAGCAGACGGGGCTGGGCATCGGCGAGCTCATTGACAATAACCGGGTGCTGGACAAGCTGGATCCCGCCGATTTTGCGGACGAGACCTTCGGTATCCCTACCGTGAGCGATATCATCGCCGAGCTAGATAAGCCGGGCCGCGATCCGCGCCCTGAGTTTAAGACCGCCACCTTTAAAGAAGGCGTACATAAGGTCTCTGACCTTACTCCGGGCATGGTTTTAGAGGGCACGGTCACCAACGTGGCGGCCTTTGGTGCGTTTGTCGATGTCGGCGTGCACCAAGATGGACTCGTCCATGTCTCTGCCATGAGCCATCAGTTCGTTTCTGATCCCCATGAGGTCGTGCGCTCTGGCCAGGTGGTCAAGGTCAAGGTGATGGAGGTTGACGTTGATCGCCAGCGCATCGGCCTGTCGCTGCGGCTGGATGATGAACCAGGCCAGCCTGCACGGAAGCGTCGCGGCGGCGATTCGCCGCGCGGATCCGGCAAACGCGGCGGTCAAAAGCCCTCGCGCGCAGCAGGGAAGAAGGGTGGCCGCAACTCCGATCGTGGAGGTTCCCGCGGGCGCCCGGCAGCCAAGGGGACCATTGCCGATGCCCTGAAGAAAGCCGGCTTCTAACTTCTCTGTGCAGTCGCCTACCGGCACCGCAGGGTGGGCCGCTGCCTGAGGCCGCGGTGGGGATAATATCCCCGCCAACCGCGCATGCGCCGAAAAATATGACCGCCACTTCGCAGTCGATGCGGACTCCCGCGCCTATTAATGGTAAGTTGGGCAAAACTAAGTAAATGGCGTCCTTCTTTTCCTGTTTCAGCGAGGCACTGCTGAGTAGAGCGGGGCAAGGGGGACGCTGAACTACTGCCATAAGGAGACAACTATGAGTCGTGCGGCCGATAGCGGTCAAGGTGCCGGGGACACCGCAGAGATGCCTTCGATAAGCGGCGAGGAACCCAAGGGTCGGGGAGTGCTGGGCTGGCACCGCCTCTTGGATTGGCGCCCGCGCAGCGCTTTGTCGCGGGTGCTTATCGTATTCCTCCTCGTTGCTCCCATCATCGTGGCCGGAACCATGATGTGGGCTATGTGGGATCCATCCAAGTACATGCGCAATATTGACCTTGCCGTGGTTAATGAAGATGCGGGCGTGGATAAGCAGGGCAAGCACACCAACTATGGCGACCAGGTGGTCAAGGGCTTGCTGGATACCGATTACCTCAACTTCTCTGAGGTCAATAAGAACGACGGCGATGAGGGCCTGGTCAAGGGCAAGTACTTGATGGTGGTGACGATCCCGAAGAACTTTTCCGAACAAGCCGTCACCATTATCAGCGAAAAGCCCGAAAAGCCTGAGATAAACTTCGCTACCAATGACTACTACGGCACGAATGGCTCAGTGATTTCCTCCAGCCTCATTCCGCAGGTGCAAACCAGCGTGGAAAACGCCATTTCCAAAAAGTACGCTGACCAGGTCATCGAAGGGCTTACTAAGTTGAGCGACGGCCTGAACAATGCCGCGGACGGCGCGGGGCGACTCGATGAGGGCGTCGGCAAGCTGCAAGAGGGCGGCGGGCGCGCGATTGACGGAATCAATAAGCTCGACAACGGTGCGGGAACGCTTAATAACGGCACGGCCGAGCTCCTCAACGGAACGACGCGGCTCAATGATGGCGTCGGCCAGTTGAATGATGGTGCGGGCCGGCTGAGCGATGGCGCCGCGCGCCTCGATGACGGTGCCACCCGGCTTGCCGATGGCTCCGATAAGCTCCTTGCCGGTACCGGCCGCCTCGCCGATGGTGCGGGCCAAATCGATGCCGGTGTCAATCAGCTCACGGGCATGCTCATCCCCGTGCTGAAACAAGCCCAAGCCGTGGTGCCTGGTCTTACCCAGCTGGTAGACATTTTGCGCGGGCTCGGCATGACCCAACAAGCAGACCAGCTTTATTCGCTCGTATCCAAGCTTGATCCCGCATCGAGTGGGAATTTGGTGGGGCAGCTGGAAAAACTTTCCGCAGGTACCGGCCAGCTGCACTACAACCTGTCCGATCCGCAATCGGAATATTTGGGCGGCCTTACCACCCTGAACGGCGGGGCACACCGCCTGTCTGATGGCATCAAGGAACTGCGCGGCGGAGTCGGGAAGCTTAGTGACGGTACCTCGCAGCTGCAGGACGGCGCGTCCCGCCTGCAGGATGGCGCATCTCGCCTCCACGATGGCACGGGCGCGCTTAAGGGGGGCACCGGCCGGCTGGCAGAAGGCGGAGCTGAGCTGAAGGGCGGCATGGATCGCCTCAAGGAAGGCTCTGGCGAACTATCCACGAAGCTTGCCGAAGGTGCAGCTAAAGCTCCCACCGTTTCCCGTCCTGAGGATTCCGCGCAAAACATGGCGGTACCCATCAACTTCACCGCATCCAATGTCCACCCCGTGCAAACGGTGGTAAACCCAGCGGACCCGACCGAGAAGAATATTACCGGCGGCGCCTCCATGCTCTTCGTACTCGTATTCGGCTTCCTCGTGATGCTGCTGCTGGCGATGACGCTGCCGTACTACATGGCGCGTAGGGGAGCCCGGATAACTAGCCCTGCCCGCAGCGTCTTCGGCGCCTTTGCCGCGCTGACCGGGCTGAACTTCCTCGTACTAGCGTTTATGGCCCTGATGTCTTCTACCCTGGGATGGCAGCCGGCAAGTTGGTCCATGATCGCGCTCGTACTTGCTGCGATATCCGCCGTAGGCGCTGCGACCTACCAGTTCTTCCTGGTTACCTTCGGGCGCAAGATTGGTTCGATCTTTGCCGCCGGCGCCTTCGCCCTGGGCGTCATGGTCTTTGGCGGGGTATGGCCGGTCGTGGCGATTCCGCGTGCGCTGAGCCTGCTGCACCCCTTCCATCCGATGTCCTACGCCAAGGATGCCTTTACCCGCGCCACCGATGGCATTCATGATGGAACGTTCTGGAGCGGGATTATCATCCTCTTTGGCATCACGGTGATTGCGGTGGGGGCCTCGTACCTCGTCTTCCGAGCACGGCACCTGGGCACGGCGAAGATCCTCGATGAGCACCATTCCCGCTTCCGCTCTCCCATGCCTGCCTAAGCTGCGCCCGGCCCGTTCGCCCCAGGTAGGGTAGTAAATCTGCGAAGCAGAGGAATTTGGAATTGGCCGGTTCCTATGGAAAGATAGTCCATCGTTCTATGTAACGGGCACGAACCGGTCAGGCTTCAAGCCGCCAGGGTCCTCTGTCCCAAACTGAAAAGGAATATTGGTATGACCAACATTATCGACAAGGTCGATGCAGCACAGCTGCGCGACGACATCCCGTCCTTCCGCCCCGGCGATACCCTCGACGTCAATGTCAAGGTTATTGAGGGCAACAACGAGCGTGCACAGCTCTTCAAGGGCATCTGCATCCGCCGCCAGGGCTCCGGTATCCGCGAGACCTTCACCGTGCGTAAGGTGTCCTTCGGTATCGGCGTAGAGCGTACCTTCCCGGTTCACTCCCCGAACCTCGAGTCCATCAAGGTCTCCCGCCGCGGCCGCGTCCGCCGTGCGAAGCTGTACTACCTGCGCGATCTGCGCGGCAAGAAGGCTCGCATCAAGGAGCGTCGCTAGTTCTAGCGCCGCTGCGCGCAGCGTTTCTCTCCCTTCCTTTCCCACATCCACAGTGCCGGGAAAGGGAGGGAGATTTTTATTGCGTTCTCTTCAAATCATTTCGATTTCCTGTGAATCGCCCCGCAGTCACGGGAGCCAATCCGTATTGCGGGCATGCAGTTGCTAGGATCTGACGGGTGAATAACGAAAGCATCTCGCAGGGCAAAGAAGCGGCCACAGAGAAGGTAGCCACGGAGAAAAAACAAATGCCGTGGTGGCTGGAGACTCTCGTGGTCGTCATTTCCGTGCTGGTGGTCGTGGGGCTATTCCAAAACTTCATTGGCCGCCAATACGTGATTCCCTCAGGATCCATGGAGCCGACACTGCACGGCTGTGAGGGATGCACAAATGACCGCATCTTTACAGAAAAGGTCTCCTACTACGGCGATAAGGGCCCAGAGCCAGGAGACGTTGTGGTCTTTAAGGGCACGGACGACTGGAACGGGAGTTACGTGTCTCCGCGCTCATCCAATTCCGTCATTCATGGCATCCAGGATGCGTTGAGCTTTATTTCCCTGGCACCGCCAGATGAAAATACCCTGGTCAAGCGCGTTATCGCCACCGGTGGGCAGACGGTGTCGTGCCAAGAGGGCGATCCCGCCGTCATGGTGGATGGCAAGCCCATCAACCAGGACTACGTACAGGATCCGCCGACCTACCCAGTGGATGAGTCGACCGGATCGGAAGCATGCGGCGGCCCGTATTTCGGCCCAGTGAAGGTGCCCGAAGAGAATATCTGGGTCATGGGGGATAACCGCACCGCGTCTGCTGATTCGCGCTACCACATGGGTGATAATTTCCACGGCACGATCCCCGTAGAGAATGTGCGCGGAAAGGTGCAGTTCGTATTCTGGCCGTTCAACCGCATTGGTGGGGTCGATGACCCAGACATCCAAAGCTAAGCCGCAACAACAGCGCCTGCGCACCCGCGATTTCCTCGCACCGGTCATAGGCGGCTTCGTGCTCTTAGTCCTACTGCAGGCTTTCGTCGGCCGGATATATGTCATTCCCTCCGCGTCGATGGAACCCACGCTGCATGGCTGTACTGGCTGCGATAATGACCGCATCGCGGTGCAGAAAATGAGCTATTATTTCCACGACCCAGATCCAGGCGATGTCGTGGTTTTTGAAGGACCCGAATCCTGGAATACCGAATTTGAAGTTCAGCGCTCCGAAAACGTGCTGGTGCGCGGTGCCCAAAATGCCCTTGCATCCGTGGGGCTTTTGCCCAATGGGGAAAATATCCTGGTCAAGCGCGTTATCGCCACCGAGGGCCAGACGGTCAAGTGCGAAGAGGGCGATTCCGCGGTGATGGTGGATGGTGAACCGATAGATCAGAGCTTCACGTTGGATCCTCCCGAGATTCCGGTGGATCCTGGCTCCGGCTCGCAGGCTTGTGGCGGCGAGTACTTTGGCCCCGTGACCGTCCCGGAAGGCAATATGTGGGTCATGGGGGATAACCGCACCAATTCCCTTGATTCCCGCGCGCACATCGGAGATCACCTGCAAGGCACCGTGCCGGTCGATAATGTGCGCGGCAAGGTAGAAGCCGTGGTCTTGCCCGTATCGCGCTTTGGTGGCATCGACGATCCGGATATCCAGAATGCGGCGGCTTAAACAGCAGCGCACCTTTGAGGTGGCGCTGGCCCGAACGGGGCTCGGCCCCGTCGCTGGGGTGGATGAAGCCGGCCGCGGTGCGTGCTGCGGCCCCATCACCATCGCCGCCTGCATCCTGCCCGAGCGCATCGTGGGAGAATTGGATACCTTAACCGATTCCAAGAAGCTCACGCCCCGCCAACGAGAAAAGCTCTTTCCCATCATTAAAGACAAGGCTGTGGACTGGGCGGTGGTCCATATTGCGGCAGGGGACATCGACAAGCGCGGCATCCAGCACGCGAATACCTCAGGCATGCGCAGGGCGGTAGCGCGCCTGGACAAGCGCCCGGGCTATGTGCTTTCCGATGCCCTCTATATCCCCGGCCTTACCCAACCTCACCTGCCCATTATTGGCGGGGATGCGGCGGCGCGATGCATCGCGGCGGCAAGCGTGTTGGCCAAGGTAAGCCGGGATCACCTCATGCGGGATCTGGATGAGCGTTTTCCGGGCTATGGCTTGGCTGGGCATAAGGGCTATGGCACCAAGGCGCACGAGGCCGCGATTGCCGCTTTGGGGGCGAGCCCAGAACACCGCATGAGCTACAGCAATGTGCAGCGCGCCCATGCCCAATTCACTGCGCGTGCCTAGCGAAAATTGTGGTTTCTGCGCGCTAAGCTAGGGCGAGCTATCCCATCTTTTGGAGGTCCACAGTGAGTGCAGAGGAACTCGAAAACTACGAGGCAGAGGTAGAGCTGTCCCTTTACCGCGAATATCGCGATGTCGTCAGCCAGTTTTCTTATGTCGTAGAAACCGAGCGTCGTTTCTACCTGGCCAATGCCGTAGAACTGATTCCCCATACCGCCGGGCCCGATGTGTACTACGAGGTGCGCATGTCCGATGCCTGGGTATGGGATATGTATCGTTCCGCGCGCTTTGTGCGCTACGTCCGCGTCATTACCTACAAGGACGTCAATATCGAGGAATTGGATAAGCCGGATTTCATCATGCCGGACTAGGGCTTAGCGCGCCTGTCAACTCGGCGCCCGCTGCATTCCGCCGCAGCTGTGGATAACTCTTCGTGATGTCGAAGTTATTCACAGCTGCGGCGGTTTTCTGGTTTTCGGGCTTGTAGCCTGCCCGCATCCTGCGGTGTTCTGTGCGTGCAGTACAAAACAGCACGAAAGAAAAGGAGACCGCACATGCAATTTGCATCAGATAAACACTTGGCCACGAAACGTCCTCGGCATAGACAACAGCTAGGCAAGCGGGGCGAATCATTCGCCGCGCGCTACCTCCGCCAGCGCGGATCCGAGATCATCGTCGCCAATGTTAGCTACCGCGTGGGAGAAATCGATCTGATCGCCCGCGAGCCAGATGGCACCATCGTCTTCGTCGAGGTGAAAACCCGCTCTACAGCGAGCTTTGGCATAGCTGAGGCCGTAACTCCACACAAGCTTTCGCGCATGCGCAGGGCCGCCGTCCAATGGTTAGATGGCAAGCCATTTTCCACAGTGCGCTTTGATGTCATAGCCCTCGTGGCCAAAGGCGAGGGCTTTGAGCTAGAACACTTTACGGGGGTCGAGGATGGCTCTCGGTAAATGTTTAGCAGTCTCCCTACACGGCGTGCTCGCCCGCGTTATCAACGTCGAAGCGAATGTGGGGCACGGGCTTCCCGGAATCCATGTGGTGGGGCATGCGGATACTGCGATATCTGAATCCCGCGACCGCATCAAGACCGCCGCCGCGAACTCCCGCCTGCCGTGGCCGAAAACCAAGGTCATCGTGTCCATGTCGCCGGCCTCTTTACCAAAATCAGGCTCCCACTTTGACCTGCCCATGGCCCTTGCGATTCTCGCCGCCCACGTAGAACAGCACGGCGCTGATTACGCGCGCTTCGTGCAGGCACCCAGCCGGGTTCTCGAAGAAACCTTGGTGCTCGGGGAACTGGGGCTGGACGGCACGGTTAGAGCAGTCCCCGGCATTATCCCAGCACTTCTTGCCGCCCGCGAGGAGGGCATTACTACGCTGGTTATTCCGCCAGGAAATGCCGCCGAGGCCACCCTCGTGCCCGATATGAATGTGCTGGTTGCAGCTACGCTCTTTGATGCCTTTGCGTGGGCGCTAGGAGAGCGCGACCTGCCCCGCGCGGCCGAGTGCTGCTCTGACCAGCCTGCAGCGGCGCCCGCACAGGAGCGGCTAGACTTCTGCGATATAGCCGGGCAACACCATGCCAAGTGGGCTGCAGAAGTCGCCGCCGCCGGTGGGCACCACCTGTTGATGATCGGCCCACCGGGTTCGGGAAAATCCATGATCGCCTCGCGCCTGCCCAGCATTCTTCCGGCGCTAAGCCCAGACCAGATGGTGGAAACCACTGCGGTCCACTCGCTGACGGGAACCCCTGGTGAAGTGGTGTCCCACGCACCCTTCATCGCCCCGCACTCTTCGGTCACCCGCGCAGCGCTCCTTGGTGGTGGAAGTGGCCATCCTCGCCCAGGTGCGGTGAGCCTGGCCCATAATGGGGTGCTCTTCCTCGATGAAGTCAGCGAGGTAAGCGCACCGGTCCTCGACGGCATGCGGGCGCCTTTAGAAGAAGGCCATGTCCGCCTAGCACGCGCGCAGCAAGAAATAGACTACCCGGCGCGTTTCCAGCTCATTATGGCCGCCAATCCCTGCCGGTGCGCTGCCGAGGATCCCTCTAAATGCACCTGCAATCCGCATGACCGGCTTAATTATCTATCGAACCTGTCTGGGCCCTTGCGTGACCGCTTGGACATGGTGGTCACCCTGTCTGGGCAGTCAGCCACCATTAACGCGGAGGGCGAAGAATCATCTTCTGCCATTGCTGAGCGCGTCGCCGCAGCCCGTGACCGCGCCCGGGCACGCTGGGCAGCTGATGACATTCCGGCACGCGTCAACGGCGCCGTGTCCTCGTCCTATTTGCGCCGACACCGCCCAGCTTCCGAGTCCGCGATGATCATGCTGTCTGCCTACTTAGCCGAAGGCGAGATTTCGCAGCGCGGTATCGACCGCATCCTGCGCGTGTCGTGGACCTTGGCCGATCTGCACGGAAGCTCTAGGCCGGATCTTGCGGAAGTGGGCCAAGCCCTCGACCTTCGCTCGAGCCAGACGGTGGGGAGGATTTCGGCATGAGTGAGCTTGATTTATCCACTCCACTTGCCACGTGGGTATATCTCAATCGCGTGGTTGAGGGCCCGTCTGCCTCCTTGCAGGCCTTGCTGGAGCACCATTCGGCGGAAGAGATTGCCCACGGGATTTATCACCGAGCCGATTGGATCGGGCCGCTTTTGGCCCGCACCGCCTCGCGGTTTGATTGTGTGCGGCAAAAAGAAGATCTCGCTGCGGCAGAGCGCGTAGGGGCGCGCTTGATTACGGCCGATAGCCCGGAGTGGCCGACAGAGGAATTCTCTTCCGCCTTCGGTTTCTACCAGAATGGCGCGGACGCGCCGGCCACATTCGATGAACAAGCAGTGCCGCCACATAGCTTGTGGGTACGCGGCTCAGCACTCAAACCCGAGGTAGGGCAGGCCGTAGGGATCGTGGGCACGCGCGCCATTTCGCGCTATGGGTGGCAGGCAACCCAAAGCGTGGTCTCAGGCCTGGTAAACCACGAATGGACGATCGTCTCCGGCGGCGCCTTGGGAGTAGATACGGTGGCGCATGAGACCGCCTTACACAATGCGGGGCGCACCGTTGCGGTAGCCGCATGCGGAATCGACAAGAATTATCCGGCCCGCAATGGTGGACTCTTCGATCAGATTGCCGATAATGGCTGCATCGTCTCCGAATTTGCCCCCGAGACAGCACCCAAGCGGCATCGCTTCCTTATTCGCAACCGCCTTGTTGCAGCGCTGAGCCAAGGAATCGTGGTCATGGAAGCCGCGTATCGTTCCGGCGCGCTTAATACCCTCAACTGGGCGGAAGCTTTAGGGCGCGTTGCCATGGCCGTGCCGGGACCAATTACGACGAGCGGCTCGCTCGGGTGCCACCAGCGCATCCAAGACGGGCGGGCCCAGTTGGTCGCCAGCGCCGATGAAGTTCGCGCCCTAGTCAGCCGCGCCGGGACGGTCGATCCGGAGGCGCAATATGAGATGAATTTTGCGGCGTCCTTAACGCAGCGGCTATCGCGGAATGAGTTACGTGTTTTTGATGCTACCCCGCCGCCGGGACGCCCTGCAGCCACCGCTGAAGATATTGCACGCGACGCGGGATTCCGCCTTCCTCTTACTATCCACTTATTGCTTACCCTAGAGAAAATGTGCGTGATCGTGCGGGAAGGAAATAACTGGGTTCGCTTAGAGATGGGCTGAAAAGGAAGTAAACTCATGGGGTATGAGTGATAAACGGAAGGCTGCAGAAAGCAATGCTCCGGTGGGACAAATGGATGAGGCCATCGAGGATTTTGCGGACTTCCAGCTCCAGGTCAAAGGCCGTGCGGAGGCCACGGTGCGTGGCTACCGCGCGGACTTAAAAAACCTGGCCCAAGACATCGATACTTTTGCGGACTTTAATCTCAATAACCTGCGGCGGTGGCTGGGCAACGCGGTTGCAGAAGGCAAAGCGCGCGCAACGCTGGCACGCAGGACTGCCTCAGTTAAAGCCTTTTCTACCTGGGCGGAAAGGGAAGGCTACCTAAGCCGTGATGTCGCGGCACGATTGGTAACACCGAAGGTGGGCCAGCATCTCCCAACGGTCATGGCGCCGCAACAGGCGGGTGAACTTGTGGGCAACGCCGTTTCAGTCGATGAAGCCCATTTTCAGCGCGATAGCGCCATTTTGGAGCTGCTCTATGCCACCGGAATGCGCGTTGCGGAATTGGCCCGCCTCGATATCGGGGACGTGGACTTTAAGCGTTCCACCGCGCGCGTTACTGGTAAGGGAAACAAGCAAAGGGTCGTGCCCTTCGGTACCGCCGCAACCGATGCCCTGCAGCAGTGGATAGATGGCGGGCGCAAAGAACTGGCGCGGGGAGATACCCAGGCCATTTTTGTGGGCAGTAGGGGAGCGCGCATTGATCAGCGCCAGGTGCGACGTATCGTGGAAAAAGCCGCAGCGGTTACGGGCACAAGCGGGCTAACACCGCACGGGGTGCGCCACCTTGCGGCTACTCACCTCCTAGAAGGCGGGGCGGATCTGCGCGTGGTCCAAGAGCTACTGGGCCATTCATCCTTGAGTACCACACAGATTTATACGCATGTCTCCGCAAAGCGGTTAAAGCAGGTCTATTCCCAGGCGCACCCGCGGGCCTGAGTAATTCTCATAAAGGCTTAAGCCGGATGACCGGCATATCTAGCAGGCTTAGTGGGTCGATATAGCTGTCTTTGGCGATTCGGGCGCCCCAATGCAGCCCTGGTGTGCCGTCTACTGGGTGGCCGAGCTTGCCTATAGTTTGGCCCTCGCGCACCTCTTGGCCTTGGGTAACGCTCGCGTGCACGGGTTGATACGTGGTGCGAATACCATCGGCATGGTCAATCGAAATAACCGGGGTGCCCGCTACGGTGCCGACAAAAGCTACGGTGCCTGATTCGGCGGCGACGACGGTACCGCCTATTCGCAGGGCCATATCGACGCCGCGGTGTCCGGCGCTCCACTTATGCTCGGGCTTATCAAAGCCGCGTAGCACCCGAACCGGGCGCGTCTTTCCGGAGGCGGGATCGACATATGCGGCAGCGGGCGCAGCGCACAGTAGCACTAGCGCACCAGTCAGGATGGTGGTGACGGAGGGGAGAAGGGGGCATCGGCAAGCGGCGTTGTTGTGTGGTCGTAGCAAACGGTTCATGGGGCACAGTGTGAAGCGTTGGGCCAATATTGTCCTGCGAAGCGTGGATTAGCTGTGGATAAATTGACAGCGTTGGGGCGGAAGAAACTCGAGTGACAATCGAGATGCAGCGGCCAGAGGAACTTGTGGAAAAGTGCTCGTTCGGTTTGGAAAATCCAGCTGGCTGGGATTATTGTCTTCTATAGCAGTGTGTCCGCTGGGTGGTAATCATCACGGAGGCATTGACTACGCGCGACGAAGTTGTCGCATCCTGCATTAAGGATGTGGCGGTCCGATAGCTGACGTGGTCCTTGGAAACAAGGTGTTAGCAGGGCCTTCGTTGCTAGGGTGCGGAATAAAACACCGCACATTTGGAAAAACCGAAAGACAATTAAAAGAAAGCGAGCGAATCATGGCAGTTGTAACCATGCGCGAGCTCCTCGACGCTGGTGTGCACTTTGGCCACCAGACCCGTCGCTGGAACCCGAAGATGCGTCGTTTCATCTTCACTGACCGTAACGGCATCTACATCATCGACCTGCAGCAGACGCTGACCTACATCGATGAGGCATACGAATTCGTTAAGGAAACCGTCGCTCACGGTGGCACCATCCTTTTCGTTGGCACCAAGAAGCAGGCGCAGGAAGCAGTTGCTGAAGAAGCAACCCGCGTCGGCATGCCTTATGTCAACCACCGTTGGTTGGGTGGCATGCTCACCAACTTCCAGACCGTGTCCAAGCGTCTGAAGCGCATGAAGGAGCTTCAGGCTATGGATGAGCGTGAGGACGGCTACAAGGGCCGTACCAAGAAGGAAGTTTTGATGCTTAACCGCGAGCGCGCCAAGCTTGAGCGCGTTCTGGGCGGCATCTCCGAGATGGCTAAGACCCCGTCCGCACTGTGGATTGTTGATACCAACAAGGAGCACATCGCGGTTAAGGAAGCTCACAAGCTGAACATCCCGGTTGTTGCCATCTTGGACACCAACTGCGACCCAGATGATGTTGACTTCCCGATTCCGGGCAACGATGACGCAATCCGTTCCACCAAGCTGCTGTCCGGCATCGTGGCTTCTGCCGTCGAAGAAGGTAAGAAGGCTCGCGAGGAGCGTCAGCTTGCAGCCGCTAAGGAAGCTGCCGGCGATTCCGCAGAGAAGGAACAGCGCGATGCTGAGGCTGCTGCAGCCGCATCCGATCCTGCTTCTGCAGAAAAGACCGAGGAAGCACCCGCAGACAAGCCTGCACAGTAGGCCTGCCTCTTGTGAGGATTCTTTCTTAACTGCACTTAATTGAATACCCCACGCACATTTTGGTGTGGGGCAGCTAGGGAATAATTCCTGTACAAGGCTGTTTACCTGACCCCTACCACCGTGTGCTACGGCGGTGGGGGTTACTTTTATCTATGCTGGAGGCGGCTACAATTAGCCTCAGTACGACCGCATTGATGAAGGCAAAATGGGGTAGATTTCCCCACCCAAAGACGGCGCGAGACCGCTACTTCGGCTACGCTGTCTCAACGAACACTGATTGATTTTCAAGGAGGATCGCCCTAACTATGGCGAACTACACTGCTGCAGACGTGAAGGCACTGCGCGAAGCAACTGGCTCCGGCATGCTCGATTGCAAGAAGGCCCTGGAAGAAAACGGCGGCGACTACGACAAGGCCGTTGAATTCCTGCGCATCAAGGGCGCTAAGAACGTGTCCAAGCGTGCTGACCGCGAGGCTACCGAAGGTCTCGTTGCCGTATCCGGCAACACCATGGTTGAGATCAACTGTGAGACCGACTTCGTGGCAAAGAACGAAGGCTTCCAGTCCTTCGCTAACAAGATTGTTGAAGCTGCAGCCGCAGCCAAGGCTAACTCCCCGGAAGAACTCAACAACGTAGAGATCGACGGCCAGAAGGTCTCCGAGTTCGTTGACCAGGAGTCCGCAAAGACCGGTGAGAAGCTGCAGGCACGTCGTGCAGTCACTGTCGATGGCGACAATGTTGCTGTCTACCTGCACCAGCGTTCCGCTGACCTGCCTCCTGCAGTCGGTGTCTTGGTTTCCTACGAAGGCAACAAGGAAGGCGCACACGCTGCCGCACTGCAGATTGCAGCTATGAACGCTGAGTATCTGAAGCGCGAAGACGTTCCTGCAGAGATCGTCGAGAAGGAGCGCTCCATCGCTGAGGCCACCACTCGTGAGGAGGGCAAGCCTGAGGCTGCTCTTCCAAAGATCGTGGAAGGCCGCCTGAACGGCTTCTACAAGTCCGTTGTCTTGCTGGAGCAGGCTTCCTTGTCCGATAACAAGAAGACCGTCAAGCAGGTCGCAGAAGAGGCCGGCACCACCATTACCGGCTTCGTCCGCTACGAGGTTGGCGCTTAAGTTTAAGCCCGCTTTTTAGCCTTTAAAGCCCACGGGAGGAGTGTCCTCTCTGTGGGCTTTTGTGCTGTCTAGGGACACTGGGGAAGCGGCGGCTGCTGGCCTATGGTGCAGTGTGGGGAAGCGGCGGCAGTGTAGGTAAGATGGAAAAGAAATAAAATCAGCCCGCGCAAAAGGAGACGATGAAGGCGTGACTTCTGCAGACGAAAAGCGAACCGGATACAAACGAGTAATGCTGAAACTCGGCGGCGAAATGTTTGGCGGAGGCAAAGTCGGAATTGACCCGGACGTTGTCGAAAATGTAGCTCGCCAAATCGCTGAAGTAGCTGAGCAGGGGATCGAAATCGCCGTGGTGATCGGCGGCGGCAACTTCTTCCGCGGAGCAGAGCTCTCGCAGCGCGGCATGGATCGCGCCCGCTCTGACTACATGGGAATGCTGGGCACAGTCATGAACTCGTTGGCCCTGCAGGACTTCTTGAAGCAAAAGGGCGTTGATTGCCGTGTGCAAACGTCTATCAACATGGCGCAAATCGCCGAGCCGTACCTGCCGCTGCGCGCTGACCGACACCTAGAGAAGGGCCGCGTGGTTATCTTCGGTGCCGGCATGGGCATGCCGTATTTCTCCACGGACACCACGGCCGCGCAGCGCGCCTTGGAAATTGGCGCCGATGTGCTCTTCTTGGCCAAGGGCGTTGATGGCGTGTACTCCGATGACCCACGCACGAACCCGGATGCGGAGCTCTACACCCAAATTACTCCGCGCGAGGTCATTGAAAAGGGTCTCAAGGTTGCCGATGCAACCGCCTTTAGCCTGTGCATGGACAATGACATGCCGATCTTGGTCTTCAACCTCCTAGAAGAGGGAAATATCGCCCGCGCGGCCAGCGGCCAGGTTATCGGCACGCTGGTGCAGTCCTAATTCTAAAACGACACAGAACCTGCTACCTTTTATACAGCTACCCCTCAACGTTGAAGGATGATTCAGCCTCATGATCGATGACATTCAGCTCGAAGCCGAAGAGCACATGACCGCTTCCGTCGAGCACACCCGCGAGCAGCTGGTGACCATTCGTACCGGACGCGCGAACCCGGCGATGTTCAACGGGCTCATCGCGGAGTACTACGGTGCGCCGACGCCGATTACTCAGATGGCTACCATCTCTGTCCCAGAGCCGCGCATGTTGCTCATCAAGCCATACGAGCAGTCCATGATCCAAGAGATTGAAAACTCCATCCGCAACTCGGATTTGGGCGTTAACCCCACCAACGACGGTCACGTACTGCGTGTGACCGTTCCCCAGCTGACCGAGGAACGCCGTAAGGAAATGGTCAAGCTGGCTAAGAGCAAGGGCGAGGACGGCAAGATCGCAATCCGCAATATTCGCCGCAAGGCCATGGAACAGCTGAAGAAGCTCCAAAAGGATGGCGAAGAGGGCGAGGATGAGGTCCTTGCCGCAGAGAAGGAAATGGAAAAGATTACCGCTGGCTACGTCGAGCAGATTGACAAGCTAGTGGAAAACAAGGAATCCGAATTGATGGAGGTCTAGGACTTTTCCGCTGCCGCCGCGCCCAATCGGCCGGCGGCGCTTTTCTATACGTAGTATTTTTGTATAGGAAATAGACAAGCCCCGCGACGCGCATACAACGCCAAGTGAAAGGAGCCGGTCACGGTGAGTGACGCCTTGAACCGCCGATTGCCGCAGCCGAAAAATGGTCCCGGCCGTGACTTGCCGGCGGCTATTGGAGTAGGCGTGGGGCTCGGCGCCCTCGTCGTCCTCGCCGTCTGGGCTGGCCCCTTGGCTTGGTATGCGGTGGTAGCAGTCGCGGTCGGCGGGGCCATGTGGGAAGTTCTTACCCGCTTGCGGGAGAACTCGTACTATATCCCGCGCACCCTGTTAATCATTTTGGGTCAAGCCATGGTGTGGATTTCCTGGCCGCTTGGCGCGCCCGGCCTCGTGGCCGTATATGTCACAGCAGTCCTCATTTTGATGTTCGGCAGGCTTTTTCATAACGGTCGGCATCGCCCACCCATTAATTACCTGCGGGACATGTCCGTCGGTATCTTCGTGCTGACGTGGATTCCGCTTTTCGCGACCTTTGCAGCCATGCTGTCGCTGATTTCTTCCCCAGTGGCCAGCGGCGCCGCTTCCATCGTAGTCTTTATGTTGTGCGTGGTCGCCTCTGATACGGGTGGCTATATCGTTGGTGTGATGTTCGGCTCGCACCCCATGGCACCGGCCGTGAGCCCGAAGAAGTCCTGGGAGGGCTTTTGCGGCTCCATAGCCTTCGGCGTCATCGTTGGGGCGCTTTCCGTCCACTTCCTCTTGCACCACTCGGCGTGGGTAGGTGCTTTGATGGGCCTTGGCCTTGTTATTTGCGCTTCGCTGGGTGACTTGGTGGAATCGCAATTTAAACGAGAGCTGGGCATTAAGGACATGTCCCACATTCTCCCTGGGCACGGCGGCCTTATGGACCGCCTTGATGGCATGCTGCCCTCTGCCATGGTTACTTGGGTGGCCATTAGTTTTATGGCAAACCTTGCGGTCTAATCCGAGCTGAAACCACCGCGTGTCAAAGGGGGCTGAATATAAAACCGCCGCTTCCCACTGCATTGCTGGAATAACGTTCCGAGGCAGGAGAAAGCGGCGGTAGGGCTATTTAGCCTTGGGCCTGCTTGCGCAATTGGCGGCGCAATTCCAGCATGCGCCACACACCTACAAGCGCCATGATGAGCGCGCCGCCGATGGTGAACATCAAGTAGGCAATGCCCGCCGGGAACTGACCCGACCAGCCGAGGAAGTTCATTGGAACTTCTTGCTGGTTTTGCAGAATGAAGATGATTAATACGATCAGCAAGAGGAAGCCCACGATGAGCGCTGCCCAAGTGCTAGCGGCGAATGAGCCTTGGGCTTTTTGTGGGGCGGAAGCAGGCTCAGTGGTGCCGGTGTCGGTGGAGACTTCCTTGCTTCCGGTTTCGGTCAGAGCGGCATTATCTTCTGCCGCGGTGGCCTTATCATCGGAGGTAGAAAAGTCATCTTCAGGGTATTTCGGATTGGTCATATGTCCATTATTTCTGTAAACCCTTCCAAAATTCCACTTGGCTATAAAATGAGGCGTTCACAATTGGAAAAGTTCCGGTAAACCGTGGAATGATGGGCATCATTATGGCTCAACCAGTAAAACTTAACTTCTCCGCGCCGCGGCGCGGACTGCCACCGAAGCACTTTGCGGATCTCTCTGAAAGCGAGCGCATTGATAAGCTCGCAGAAATCGGTCTACCTAAATTCCGCGCTAAGCAAATAGCTAAGCACTACTACGAGCATCTCACGGACGATGTCGAAGAGATGACGGATATCCCCGCCGGCAAGCGCGAGGAGGTCAAAGACGCCTTCTTCCCTGAGCTCATGAAGCCTATTCGTACGACTTCTACGGATGATGGGGAGACCACTAAGTCCTTGTGGCGCTTGCACGATGGCACCCTTTTGGAGTCTGTCTTGATGCGGTACCCCGGCCGCGCTACCTTGTGCATTTCTTCTCAGGCTGGCTGCGGAATGGCCTGCCCGTTTTGCGCCACCGGCCAGGGCGGGCTAGACCGCAACCTTTCTACCGGCGAAATCGTCGAACAGTTCCGTCATGCAGCCGCGGCGATGGCAGCCGAAGGCGGACGCTTATCCAATGTTGTCTTCATGGGGATGGGCGAGCCGCTGGCAAATTACAAGCGTGTGGTTCAGGCGGTGCGCCAGATTACCGGCCAAGATGGGACGGGCTTTGGGCTCTCGCAGCGCAATGTGACCGTATCCACCGTGGGTTTGGCACCTGCCATTCGCAAGCTTGCGGACGAAGACCTTGCCTGCACGCTTGCAGTGTCGCTGCACACTCCGGATGATGAACTGCGCGATAACTTGGTGCCGGTCAATAATCGTTGGTCCGTTGATGAAGTCCTCGATGCCGCACGGTACTACGCCGATAAATCCGCCCGCCGTGTATCTATCGAGTACGCCCTCATCCGGGATAAGAACGATCAGGATTTCCGCGCCGATATGCTGGGCCGGAAGTTGCACCAGAAACTTGGCTCTAAGGTGCACGTCAACGTGATCCCGCTTAACCCGACTCCGGGTTCAGAGTGGGACGCAGCTCCCAAGGCACGCCTCGATGAATTCGTGCGTCGCGTCCAGGCGCAAGGAGTGCCGTGCACTGTGCGCGATACTAAGGGCGATGAAATCGCTGCAGCCTGTGGCCAGCTTGCCGCCGATGAGCGAGAAGACATGTCGGCCTAAGCCAGAACCGGCAGGTCGCCACAGCCACTTAGGCATAGTTTGAAAAGTGCCTAGGTGGCTTTGTCTTTAGTATTTGCGGGTGTTGGCGTATGCGGGGCAGCACAACTACACGCCCGGCAAACCACAAAACCGCCGGGCCTCCTCGCAATGAGGAAGACTCGGCGGTTTTCGTAGCTAGGATTACAGCGCGTGCTTGCCGGTGCTTACCTCGGCAGCATCGGAGGCAGAGTCAACACGCAGGTGGGATACGCGGGAAGGCTCGATATTCAACGCGCGCAGCTGGGAGTCGGTCAACTCGGTGTAGGCACCGGAAACGGTCTTCTGGTCATAAATCCAGTCACGTTCTTGGTGGTCGGCCGGCTTATTATTAGAGGTGATGGTGCGCACCTGGTTGAGCTTTGGCTCGAAGGTGAAGATGAGCAGGCCCACAACCAGAAGGACGGTTAGGGTGACGAGCCAGACGGTCTCCACGTGGCCCTTGTGGTTACCAAAGTTGAAACCAATCATGAAAATCACGGAGATCCAACCCGCGATTTGCACACCAGAGCGGCTGATGCGGGACCAACCGAAGCCTGCGGATGGAACATCTTCGGTAGAAACACCGTCATAAACCTGCGGTACCGGCTTGTGGGAAGACACTTGCTCTCCTTCGCTATCGCGTGTGTCCATTTATCGAGGGGCACACCAATGCCATTTGACTGCCTACTATTTTAAAACATCGTGGCTGCAAAGGCGATTAAACACCCCCGCCTTCTTGCCCGGCTCCACCCCATAGCAGGGCTACATAAATGACCGCTAGGGTAGAGGGGTGACTACTCAGCGAATACTTATTCTCGGCTCCACCGGCTCTATTGGCACGCAAGCATTAGAAGTAATTGCGGATAACCCCGATAAGTTTGAGGTCGTGGGCATTGCTGCGGGCGGTTCTCATCCGCAGCAGATCATTGAGCAGGCCCGCGCCTTCCACCTTTCGTTTGACCACATTGCCGTGGCCCAACCTGCGGCGGCTGCGGAGGTTTCTGCGGCTTTAGGCGGCACAGTACTTTCTGGCGATGGTGCGGCGGAAGAGCTGGTGCGCTCGGTTCCTGCCGATACCGTGCTCAACGCCCTAGTGGGCTCCCTCGGGCTCAAAGCCACCCTGGCAACGGTGGACATGGGCGAGTACCTCGCACTAGCGAATAAGGAGTCCTTGGTTGCCGGCGGCACTTTGGTCACGAAATCCGCGCGGCCAGGTCAAATCATCCCCGTGGATTCGGAGCACTCTGCGATGGCACAATGCCTGCGCGCGGGCGAAAAAGGCGAGCTGGCCAAGCTCGTTCTCACAGCCTCGGGCGGCCCCTTTCGCGGTCAGACGCGTGAGCAGATGTGGGACGTTACCCCGCAGCAAGCCGCGCAGCACCCCACGTGGTCCATGGGGCAGATGAATACGCTGAATTCCGCCACCTTGATCAATAAGGGGCTCGAGCTCATCGAGGCGACTCTGCTTTTTGATATTGAGCCAGAGCGCATCGAAGTCACGGTTCACCCGCAGTCGGTCATTCACTCGATGGCCACCTTTAAAGACGGCTGCACTATCGCCCAGGCTTCTCCGCCATCGATGAAGCTGCCCATCTCCCTAGCCTTGAATTGGCCCCAGCGTGTACCGGGGGCGCAGCCGGCCCTCGATTTTTCCCAGGCGCATACGTGGCATTTTGAGCCGCTTGATGATGCCGCCTTTCCCGCCGTATCCCTCGCCCGCGAGGCTGCGGCGAAGGGGACGGGAGTGATTTATAACGCTGCCAATGAAGAGGCCGCGGCGGCCTTTTTGGCCGGGCGTATCCACCTCCCAGAGATTGTTGATGTCGTAGGCGAGATCCTCGGGGAATCTTCCCAGTTTGCTGGTGTAGTCTCTACCCTCGATGAAATCCTCGCCGTAGAAGGTGAGGCTCGCAGGCGTGCGAATGCGCGCATTGACCGTTTAGCTGACTAGAAAGCTTTCTTTAATGGCAAATTTGCTGGGCATTGTGTTGTTCGCCCTTGGCATTGGGCTGACCGTGGCACTCCATGAGGCGGGGCATATGTTTACGGCCCGCGCCTTTGGCATGCGGGTGCGGCGGTATTTTATCGGCTTTGGCCCGCGCATTTTCTCCTTCCGTAAGGGGCATACCGAATACGGTCTCGCCGCGTTTCCGGTGGGTGGATTTTGCGATATCGCCGGGATGACCGCGCAGGATGAATTCCTTACGGAGGAAGAAAAGCCCTATGCGATGTATAAAAAGCCATGGTGGCAGCGCATCATCGTCCTTGCAGGCGGTATTGGGGTCAACCTGATCCTCGGTTTTGTCATCTTGTATTTCGTGGCGATGACGGCTGGGCTACCCAATCCCGATGCCGATGTGCGCCCGCGGGTGGGGGACGTAGTCTGCACCGCAGACCAAAAAGAAAACCAGGAGCTGGAATCGTGCACTGGCAACGGGCCCGCTGGTAAGGCCGGTGTCCAGGAAGGCGATATCATTCTCGCGCTTGATGGCCAGCACCTGGATTCCTTTACGCAATTGCGCGATGAGGTAATGCAACGTCCCGGCGAGACCGTGACGCTTACCGTAGAGCGCGACGGCGCGGAAAAAGACTTCTCCATCGAATTGGAAACGGTCAAGCGCCTGAATCAACAGGGCGAATTGGTGGATGCCGGATCGATCGGGCTGAGCAATGAGGTCCTCGACATCGTCGAGAAGTATTCAGCAACACAGGCGGTTCCTGCAACGTGGCATTTCACCACCTATTCGCTCGAGGCCACGGTGGAGGGAATCAAACAATTCCCCGCTAAGGTACCGGGCGTGGTGGCCTCCATCTTTGGTCACGAGAGGGATGTGAACGGGCCGATGTCCGTAGTCGGTGCGTCGCGGGTTGGTGGCGAACTCGTGGAGCGTTCCCTGTGGGCATCGTTCTTCATGATGCTGGCGACGCTGAATTTCTTCCTCGCTATTTTTAACCTCATTCCGCTGCCGCCCTTTGACGGCGGCCACATCGCGATCATCTTGTATGAGAAGATTCGCGATGGCATTCGCAAATTGATGGGCAAGCAGCCGCTGGGTCCTGCCGATTACACCCGGCTTATGCCCATCACCTATGTCATGGCGGCCCTACTTATGGCGCTGGGCGTAGTGATCATCATCGCGGATGTGGTCAATCCGATCAGACTATTTGGCTAGGTTCGTTAGCCGTTGTGCCCGCCGCGCGGCGTGAGTAGAGTGCCCAACGCTTAGCGCACGTGTACAGCGCGAGCGGGCACTTTAGCGCTTAACCATCTAGTGCTAGAGTGGGGACGTTCAACACTTATTGTGCAATAACATTTAGCAACGAGCCACGAGCTAGAAATAAGGAGCATTCATGTCTAGTCCTATCGGTCTAGGAATTCCTGACGGGCCTCCGCCAGTATTGCACCCGCGCCGGAAAACGCGGCAATTGCACGTAGGCCCAGTGGGCGTTGGTTCTGACTACCCAATTTCGGTGCAGTCGATGACTAATACCAAGACCCACGACATCAATGGCACCCTGCAGCAGATCGCACAGCTTACTGCCTCTGGCTGCGATATCGTGCGCGTGGCCTGCCCTAAGCCGGTGGATGCGGAGGCTCTGCCGACCATCGCCAAGAAATCCCCGATCCCGGTCATTGCGGATATCCACTTCCAGCCCAAGTACATCTTCCAGGCCATCGATGCTGGCTGCGCGGCAATCCGCGTCAACCCCGGCAACATCCGTGAATTTGATGGCCGCGTTAAGGAAGTGGCGAAGGCCGCTGGCGATGCGGGAATCCCCATCCGCATTGGCGTCAATGGCGGTTCGCTGGATAAGCGCCTGTTGGAAAAGTACGGCAAAGCCACCCCAGAGGCGCTCGTGGAGTCCGCTATCTGGGAGGCGGGCCTGTTTGAGGAGCACGGCTTTGGCGATATCGCCATCTCAGTTAAGCACTCTGACCCAGTCCTGATGGTGGAGGCCTACCGCCAGCTGGCCGCGCAGACCGATTACCCACTGCACTTGGGTGTGACGGAAGCGGGCCCGAAGTTCATGGGCACCATTAAGTCTTCCGTTGCTTTCGGCGCCCTTTTGGCAGAGGGCATTGGCGATACGATTCGCGTCTCGCTATCAGCTCCGCCTGAAGAAGAGGTCAAGGTGGGCGATCAAATTCTGCAGTCTTTCAACTTGCGCCCGCGCAAGCTGGAAATCGTGTCTTGCCCGTCGTGCGGCCGCGCGCAGGTGGACGTGTACAAGCTGGCGGAAGAAGTTACCGCCGGCCTCGAGGGCATGGAATTTCCCATCCGCGTTGCCGTCATGGGTTGCGTTGTCAACGGACCTGGTGAGGCCCGTGACGCCGACCTAGGCGTGGCGTCCGGTAACGGCAAGGGCCAAATCTTCGTCAAGGGCGAAGTGGTGCGCACCGTGCCGGAAGACAAGATCGTGGAGACCCTCATTGAAGAGGCAATGCGCATTGCAGATGAGCAAGGTATCGAAGCCGTGGATGGCGCCAAGGCCGATGTTCGCGTGACGCAGTAAGCAGCTTCCTTCCACGCGGTAGTTTTTAAGGACTGCCCTGCACTTCGGTGTGGGGCAGTCCTTTTTGCTGCGTGCGCTGCTAATGTGCCAAAGCATGAAGAAGTTATTCGCACTGGTTGCTACAGTCTCGTTTGCTGCAACTGGTGTGGTTGCTTGTACCCCTAAGCCCGTATCTGCAGAGCCGGTGGCAGAAGAGTTCATTGAAGGCATGGAGAGCCGAAATAACGAGGGCTTGGAGGAGCTTACAGATTCCCCCGATGACGCCACACAGGCCCTCGATGCTACGTACTCGGGTTTGCAGGCAGAGGGTCTCGATATTGAGCTCGAGGGGATAAAGCAGAACGAAACCATGGCCACGGCGGATTATAAGGTCAAATGGGATCTGCCCAAGGAACGCAGCCTGAGCTATACCACGCAGATGACCTTGACCAAGGCCGAAGATGAATGGACGGTGCGGTGGAAGCCCAGCATAATTCACCCGGACTTGGGCGCGCACCAGCACTTGGAGCTGCGCGCCTTGGAAGCTACGCGCGCCAGCGTCGTCTCCTCCAATGGGGTGGAGCTGATGAGTCCTGGGCTGAATTACCGCGTCATCGTGGATACTAGCTCGCTTTCCGATGTCCGCCCCACGGCCTCCAAGGTCAGCAGCGCCCTAGCTGCGGCGCACCGCGAGGACGATTCGATCGCGGAGGTAGACGCCAAGGATCTCGCCGAAAAACTAGAAAAGGCAGATTCTGCCTATTCGGTGGGGCTTTATACAGAAGAACAGGAGTCTGTCATCCGCGCCAAGATGGAGGGGATGGACGGCGTTCGCATTAATGAGGAACCCGCGCTGGTGACCCGGGACCGCGGCCTTGCGCCCGATCTCTTATCTCGCGTGCGTTCGGCCGTCAATGACGAGCTCGACGGCGAGACAGGTTGGTCCATCGCCGTCGTCAATGAAAATGGTGCGGCGCTTTCCGATGTCGAAAAGCATGCGCCAGAGGCCGCTCCCTCAATCAAGGTTGGACTCGATTATGACGTCCAACGCGCGGCCCAAGAAGCGGTGGATCAGCGCTCGGACGCCCAGGCCATGCTGGTAGCAATCCGGCCTTCCAATGGCGATATCCTGGCGGTGGCGCAGACCGAAAAGGCGGACGAAGACGGCGACGTCGCCCTGCAAGGCCAATACCCGCCGGGCTCGGTTTTCAAGATCCTTACCGCCGCTGCAGGTGTGGAAAAGCAAGACCTAACCACGGATACCATCGTTCCGTGCCCCGGCACGATGAATATCTATGGCCGCGTGGTGACCAACTACAACGCGTTTTCGCTCGGCAATGTTCCGTTAAGCCAAGCCTTCGCCCAATCGTGCAACACCACCTTCGCCGATATTTCTACCAAGCTGGCACCCGGTGAGTTGAAGGAAACCGGCAAGAAGTTTGGATTTGGGGTGGATTATGAAATCCCCGGGCTCACCACCACTACCGGCTCGATTCCGGAGGGCAAGGAAGTACTGGAGCGCACCGAAGCCGGTTATGGTCAGGGCTACGACCTCGCTAGTCCGTTCGGCATGGCTTTGGTTTCTGCTTCTGTGGCGGCGGGAAAGACCCCAACGCCGAAGCTTATTGAGGGCCGTGAGACCAAGGCATCGGATAAGCCGGCGCAGATCCCAGAGCACGTGCTGAATAACGTGCGCGGCATGATGCGCCAAGTGGTTACTAGCGGTACCGCCCGCGGCATGCAAGCAGGCGGAACCATCTACGGCAAGACTGGTGAGGCCGAGATTAATGAAGGCTCACACGCGTGGTTTACGGGCTACCGGGAAGAAGACGATATCGCCTTCGCCACGCTCATCGTGCTGGGCGGCGGCTCTGAATCTTCGGTAGCCATCACGGATAATTTCCTGCAGAAGTTGGATGAATACCGTTCGCGCCCCAATGATGGCCCAGCACCGATGGTGGAGTAAGCCGCGGCCTCGGACGCGGTACCCGGATACTGCGCTAACCGGTATGAGGACTACCATGGGCAATTATGAGTACTCGTGGAAAATTGAAGCCAGGTAAACCAACCCCCATCCGGCCGGTGCCAGATGACATCGAGCGCCCGGAATACGTGTGGAAAGACGAGGTACAAGAGGCCATCGGCGAGCCATTTGTACAGTCCCCCGAAGTGATTGAGAAGATGCGGGAGGCCTGCAAGATTGCGGCCAACGCGCTGAAGGAAGCCGGCAAGGCGGTAAAGCCTGGCGTAACGACGGATGAGGTCGACCGCGTGGCGCACGAGTATATGTGTGACCACGGTGCGTACCCGTCCACCCTGGGATACCGGGGATTTACCAAGGGCACCTGTGTATCGCTTAATGAAATCGTCTGCCACGGCATTCCGGATACCACCGTGATTGAAGAGGGCGACATCGTCAATATCGATGTCACTGCTTATAAGAATGGCGTGCACGGCGATAATAACGCTACCTTCTTGGCCGGTGACGTATCTGAGGAGCACCGACTATTAGTAGAGCGCACCAAAGAGGCCACGATGCGCGGCATTAAGGCCGCAAAGCCGGGCCGTGAGATCAACGTTATCGGCCGCGTTATCGAGTCTTATGCCAAGCGCTTTGGCTACAACGTTGTACGTGATTTCACCGGTCACGGCGTAGGGCCCACCTTCCACAATGGGCTGGTGGTCTTGCACCACGATTCCACCACGTACCGCGATATCTTGGAACCGGGCATGACCTTGACGGTAGAGCCGATGATTAACCTGGGTTCGCTGGATTACGATATTTGGGATGATGACTGGACCGTGCAGAACCGAGACGGTAAGTTCACCGCCCAGTTCGAGCACACCTTGGTCATTACAGAGGATGGCAATGAAATCCTGACCATCCCAGATGAGGATTAACCGCTGCGGCCCTTCTTAAAAGGCCCGAGGCACAGCGAAAGCCGCCTCCTTTTTCACTCGCGTGAATTACTGCGCGAGGGTCGGGGAGGCGGCTTTAGCTATGGGGCCTTTGGGGCTTTAGTCCCACTCGAGACCCAAGATGGCGTTTTCTACGACCTCAGGAAGAGCTGGGTGGATCCAGTACTGCTTGCGGGCAAAGTCGCGCAGGTCGATCTCGTAGGTCATTACGGTAATCAGCTGCTGGATCAGGGTGGAGGACTGCGGGCCCATCAAGTGGGCACCGAGGAGCTGGCCCGTCTTGCGGTCCGCAATCAGCTTGCAAATACCCGTGGTATCTTCCATGGCCCAGCCGTAGGCCACATCGCCGAAGTTCTGAATCTTCACGGTGACATCGAAGCCCTGCTCCCGAGCTTCTTCTTCCTTCAAGCCCACAGTAGCGATCTGTGGGTGGGTGAAGATGGCGGCAGGAACGTTGTCGTGCGGAAGCTCCTGCAGATCCTCTGGGTGGAGCAGGTTGTGCTGGATGGTGCGGGCTTCGGCATTGGCAACGTGCTTGAGCATGTAGGGCGAAGAGACATCGCCAAGCGCCCATACGCCCTCTGCATCCGTGAGGCCATGAGCATCGGTGGAAATGCGGCCATTGTCCAGTAGCTTGATGCCGGCGTTGTCCACATCCATGAGATCGCCGTTCGGCTTGCGGCCAGTGGCGACCAGGATCGCATCTGCCTCGAGGGTATCGCCATTATCGAGCTCGAGCTTCACACCCTTGTCGGTTTCTTCCAGCTTGGTGCCATTAGCAATCCGCACATCAAAACGCTCGCGGGCAAGCTCGTTGAAGCGCGAGGAGAGATCGGAATCGAGGTGGCGCAGCAGGGTTTCGCTGCGGTTGACCACGGTGACCTTGGTGCCGAGGCCATCGAAGACGTGGGCAAACTCCATGGCGATATAGCCGCCGCCTACGATGATCAGGCTTTCTGGTTGGCGGTCCATCCGCATGATGTCTTCGTTGGTGTAGTACTTCACGCCGGAATTGGCGTAGACCTCAGGGATTACCGGGCGGGAGCCAGTAGCGACGACGATCTGGTCGGCGCTGATGACGTGATCGCCGGTCTGGATGGTCTTAGGGCCAACGAAGCGAGCGTGCTCATCGTAGACGGTGATATTTGGGGTCTTGTCACCGCGGCGGTAGTCCTCGCCGCTTTGGGCGATCTGGTCAATGCGGTTGTGGAAGACGCGCTCCACGATGGAGCTCCACTCCACGTTGTTGACCTGGGCATCAATGCCGAGGCGCTCGCCTTCGCGGGCGGCGAGGGCGACATCGGCGGCGTAGACGTACATCTTGGTGGGGATGCAGCCGACGTTCAAGCAGGTGCCACCGAAACGGCCCTTTTCGATGATGGCAATCTTCTTATCGTGAAAGTCGCGGTTAGCAATGGAGTTGCCGGAACCGGTGCCGATGATGATGAGGTCGAAGTGTTCCTCTGTGGCAGGAGTATTTGCTGTATCAATTGTGGTCATATTTGTACCTTAATTCATGTGTCCAATTCGGGTATTTATGCTGGTGTAGGGGCTTCCACGATGGTGGGAAGCCACGCATCGCACGCTGCGAAGGCCTCTTCTAGGGGGTGGGGGAGGGATAAAAAGACATCGTGGCGCGCGCCTTCGATGGAATGCAGCGTGTAGTGCGCGTCGAGCTCTTTTGCCCACCGCCGGGTCTGGGCGACATCGATGATGCAATCCGCATGATTGACCGCATCGCAGTACGGAGTTCCCAATAGGGAGCGGGTAGATTGCAGCGTCAATACGGGGACTCCGGTGTTAATACGGCCGCTGTGAATGGCATCGAAACCGTGGAATACGGCGGCCAACCATCCGATATATTTTTTATGCCCGGCTAGGGGTTTCATGCTGAGGTCATAGTCCCACTCGCCGTAGTAATCACTGTGCACCGATTCGCCGTAGGCAGTGAGGTTGCCCCCAAACAAGGCGGTCTTGGGTGCAATTTTGGCGGTGGAATATATGACAGGCTTCAGCGCGGAGGCTGCCCAACCGGGAACGCCCATCATGTCGAGCCAAGGGCTATTGAGAATCAGCCCCTTAAGGCGGGAGAACCGCTCCGGATCATGGCGGCGTAAAAAGTCCATCCATAGCGGCGCAATCAGGCCACCGGTGGAGTGGGCCATAACGATTACCTTGTCATTCGCAATGGCATCGAGGGCCACGGAAAGATCCGCGTTGTATAAGAACAAATCTGAAACGTAGTGCCAGGACTGGCCCGGGCGATGCGAGCGGCCGCATTTGCGCAGATCGACCGCATAAAAGTCATAGCCTTGCGCCGCAAAGTGTTCTGCAACGTGTGAGTGAAAGAAGTAGTCAGTCATCCCGTGCAGCCACACCAGGGCCGGGCGGGAAGGCGATGAAGAATCGGCAGAGCCCGCCGCCCCGGAGCCTTCGCTTGATCCTGGTGCGTAATGGACGAGGGTGGTGACAACGTCCCCCTCGCCATCGGGATCGGGGCCAAGGTCGAGGGTGGCTGATTGAAAATCGGGGCCGAGGATATCGGGCCCCCATGACGGAGTTGCTGTAGCCATGACACGAGTCTAGTCAACTCTAGGGGTTCGCTACGGTAGCTGCGTGACCTGCCATTACTTCCACTCAATGTGAAGTGTATTACACGGCGTCCTATAATGTGGCGGCCAGGGTGGGGGAGAAAAACCAATCGAGTGGAGAAAAGCGTAAGGTAAGGCGTTAATGCGTGACACATCGGCAGGTTGTCTGTGCAAAACAGTCGCGGTGTGGGGCGCAAAGCGCTTAAAATATATGGTGCAGAATGCGCCGATGTATATAAATTTTCAATCCGAAGAGGTTATAACACAGTGTCCTCAGCAAAGAAGACAGCACAAGTTGTAGATGAGGTTGATGTCGCACTGGTCGGTGCCGGCATCATGAGCGCCACCCTGGGCGCTATGCTCCGCGAGCTGGAGCCGAGCTGGACCCAGATGATCTTTGAGCGCCTTGATGGCCCCGCCCTGGAATCCTCCTCTCCGTGGAATAACGCCGGTACCGGTCACTCTGCTCTGTGTGAGCTCAACTACACGCCAGAGAAGAACGGCCGCATTGATATCTCTAAGGCCATTGCCACCAACGAGAAGTTCCAGAAGTCGCGCCAGTTCTGGTCCCACCAGCTCAACAACGGCATCCTGACTGAACCTAGCGAGTTCATCAACCCAGTCCCACACGTGTCCTTCGCTCAAGGTGAAATCCAGGCGGACTACCTGAAGCGCCGCTACGAGGTGCTGAGTGAAAAGCACATGTTCCCCGGCATGCAGTTCTCTGATGACGAATCCACCTTCGCGGAGAAGCTGCCGCTCATGGCTGACGGCCGCGACTTTTCCAATAAGGTCGCTATCTCTTGGACCGAAGTCGGAACCGATGTGAACTTCGGCGCCCTGGCCAAGCAATTCCTGACCGCTGCGCGCGCATCTGGTACGGAGATCCGTTACGGCCACGATGTCTTCGATATCGACCGTGATGGAAATGACTGGAAGGTCTATTCCAAAAATAAGCACACCGGCGATATCACCGTGGTGAAGGCGAAGTTCGTCTTCGTCGGTGCCGGCGGCTACGCCCTAGACTTGCTCCGCAAGGCAAAGGTGAAGGAAGTGGCAGGATACGCCGGATTCCCCATTTCCGGTCTCTGGTTGCGTGCCAAGAACCCGGAGCTCATTGAGCAGCACCAGGCCAAGGTCTACGGTAAGGCTGCAGTGGGTGCTCCTCCGATGTCCGTGCCGCACCTGGATACCCGCGTTATCGACGGCGAGAAGGGCCTGCTGTTTGGCCCGTACGGCGGTTGGAGCCCGAAGTTCTTGAAGAAGGGTTCCTACCTGGACCTTTTCAAGTCTATCCGCCCGGATAACATCACCTCCTACCTGGGTGTTGCGGTACAGGAATTCGGCCTGACCAAGTACCTCATTGATGAGGTGCGCAAGGACTTCTCTGACCGCGTCGAGTCCCTTCGCGAATACGTCCCGAATGCGAAGGAAAGCGACTGGGAGACCGTGATTGCCGGTCAGCGCGTACAGGTCATTAAGCCTGCAGGCGCACCGCGTTTCGGTTCCCTCGAGTTCGGAACCGCATTGGTCAATAACCAGGAAGGCAATATTGCCGGCCTGCTCGGCGCTTCCCCGGGTGCTTCCATTGCCCCAGCCGTCATGCTGGAGCTGCTCGAGCGTTGCTTTGGCGAGCGCATGATTGACTGGAGCGATAAGATTCGCGAGATGGTCCCGTCCTACGGCATGAAGCTGGCCAATGATGAGGACTTCTACAACGAGATGTGGGAATACACCCAGAAGACGCTGAAGCTGGAGCGCTAAACACCCACCCTTCGGCTTTGAACTGGCCCCCGAAAGTTGGACTGGTTTAATTCTAGGTGATGAGGGGTTCAAGGGTCTGATTCCGATATTGCA